>NZ_JBFGYC010000151.1:0-7588 GCF_041587635.1 Pontibacterium sp.
ATTCCTACGCGTTACTCACCCGTCCGCCGCTCGTCAGCGAGTAGCAAGCTACTCCTGTTACCGCTCGACTTGCATGTGTTAAGCCTACCGCCAGCGTTCAATCTGAGCCATGATCAAACTCTTCAGTTTAAATCATTTGTGAATATCCGAAGATATTCGGCTCCAGTTAAAACAACTTTGTAAAAATGAATTCACTAGGTTGCTTGTTCTGGATAAAAGCTTTTGTGCTTCATCCTGACAAGCGCCCACACGAATTATCTGATCAATTTGTTAAAGAGCGTTGCTTGATGTTTCGTCTCAAGCGAGGCGCATATTTTACTGTGCGCCGCGTCGATGTCAACCGTTTATTTGCAAGTTTTTCAAAAGTTTTTGAAGACTTGCCGGTGATTCGACCTGCTGGAATGATCCGCTAATTTACGTTGTAAATCAAGGGGTTATTTCAGCAGTCTCGCGATCCGTTTGCTGTCCGAAGAAGCTGTTGTCTCAAGCGAGGAGGCGCATTCTACAGACCTCAGCATGGGGGTCAACAGCCTTTGTTAAAAAACTTCAAAAAAACGTAAAAAAACCTTAAAACGAACAAAAAACCATCAACCCTGATTAAATAACACACAAAACAAAGCAGCAGACACAAAAAAGGCGCCTGACGGCGCCCTTTCTTTACGGTAAAACCGTTAACTAAGAGGTATAGCTCAGCGGAACAAAGGTCCCCCAAAGCACAACCGTTGTCGCAATCAATCCGACCAGAACACACAAACCCACCGTCAGAATTGAGGTGGAGAAGAAGAAACCACGTTCTTCCGGGATCTGCATAATGATTGGCACACCGGTATACAGCAGATAAACGGTGTAACAGAGGGCGATCATGCCCACAATCACATTGAACCACAGCATCGGATACAACCCTGCCAGTCCGGAGAGGAATAACGGGGTCGCTGTGAACGTTGTGAGCACAAGACACTCATCAAACGACACATTACCGCCGTAGGTTTTTTCCATCCAGTGAACGGCATATGCAATAACGCCAACCGCGAACCACATAGCGAAATAGAATGCGACTCCCGCCATCAATGCGCTCATCGTCTCCAGCCGGACATATTCGGAGCCTGCGATACTCCACCCGATCTGGGTAGTACCGATAAACAGCGACACGGCTGGTATTGCAGCAAGAATGCTGATTTGTGCCAAAAACACGTGAAAAGTCGAATAGTGCTCCTTGCGTATCATTCCCCATTCATCTTTAGGGTGATACAAGATTCCCATCATATGTTGTAAGAACATGAGGCTACCCCCTCAGGTGCCGCACCTCCCTTTCGCGAGTACACCTTTTAAAGTTGAGTGATCTTCATCGTTTCGGTATTACTCCATTTCCTTGAGGTTTCAGGAACTTTCAAATTCAAAGTGTTAGCCAGCCGGAATCACAATCGTGAAGTGATCCACCAGCAATACCACAAAAAATAGCATGATGTAGTTGATGCTGTGACGAAACATTTTCATAGGCTCTCCAACTACTCTCTTGCTGTACAAACGATACGCCCAATACATAAAGCGCAGATTGAGCAGCATAACGCCCAGCAGATAGATCCCTCCAGACATTCCCGTTATGTAGGGAAGAAGGGAACAGAGCACCAGCAATATCGAATACAGCATAATTTGTAGTCGCGTGTAATCTTCACCATGGGTGACGGGCAGCATCGGAATACCAGCTTTGGCGTAATCATTTTTACGCGCAATGCAAAGTGCCCAGAAGTGGGGTGGTGTCCAGGCAAAGATAATAAGCACGAGTAACAGCGCATTGGGATCTAATGTCGCGGTCACCGATGTCCAACCCAGAAGCGGCGGCGCGGCACCGGCTATACCACCGATCACAATATTTTGTGGTGTGGCGCGTTTCAGATAGACGGTGTAGATCAGCGCATATCCGATCAGCGATGCCAAGGTCAGCCACGCGGTTAATGGATTGACCATCATCACCAGCAAACCGATACCTAATGTGCCAGTTAACGCCGCAAACATGAGCGCGCTTGCAGGTGAGAGCTTACCTTGTGGCAATGGACGACGCTGAGTTCTTGCCATCTGCTCATCGATACGGCGATCCATCACATGATTAACTGCCGCAGCACTGCCCGCCGCCAAACCGATACCTATAGTTCCAAACAGCACAGCATCCCACGCAGGAAAACCAGGCGTCGCAACAAACATGCCCACCACGGCTGTCAGCAACATCACCGCCACGACTTTGGGCTTACAGAGTTCGAGATAGTCTCTCCATCCCGCATGTTCAACCGCAACCACCAGCACTTTTTCGTTACGCATGACGAACTCCCTCCCGTAGCAACCCAATCCGGCTATATAGCCATACAAGACTGACCAGCAGTGCCACTGCACCGCCGTGATGAGCGATTGCCATATAACGCGGCAATCCCCAAGCAACATTCAACATCCCCAGTGCGTTTTGCCCGATTAGAATTATTGCTATCGCACTCAGGGGAAACAGCAACGCTGTCTGCTTTCTTAGTACAAGACAGAGAGCTAATAAGTAGAGGCTGACCATCACCGCCCCGAATCGATGCACTACCTGAATGGCTGCACGGGATTCACGATCTTTCAGGCCACCCTCATGACTCTGCCCTGTATACGCAGGCAACGAGAACCCACCGTTGTAATCAAAACTCACGTATTCATTGCGCTCGCAGAACAACCAATCCGTGCACGCCCACCCTGCATAGTTGGAGCTGGTCCACCCTCCTAGCATGATCTGAGCAAACAACAGTATCGCGCCAACGACCACCAGCCGCTGACGACTGGAAGACGACAACTGATACCTCTCTTTCACACGGATCAATCGGTATCTCAGGATCAGCAATAATGTTAGCGTCAGCAATCCGCCCAACAGATGCAGCGTGACGACCTGCGGCAATAACTTCAGCGTGACCGTCCACATCCCAAATGCGGCCTGGATAATGACCAGGCCCAACAATGTAAAAGCGAGCTTCAAAGGAGATCCTGGACGATGACGTTGTTGCCATGCCAGCCAGGCGATAGCCGCAATCAACAAACCAAGTGTTCCCGCAGCATAACGGTGAACCATTTCCAGCCAACCTTTCGCGGCGACTATGGGTTGTTCGGGATAGAGCTCCTGCGCTGATGCCAGCTGCTGCGTATCAGAGGGCAATACCCACTCGCCATAACAACCCGGCCAGTCAGGACATCCTAATCCGGCGTCATTGATGCGTGTCCAGGCGCCCAGCAGCACAACCACCAGCGCCAGTAGAATTGCCAAATGACAGAGTCGCAATACACGTTCCATCGCTGTCTACCCTTAGCCTATTTTTGACAGTTTCAGCATGCGTTTTAAATCCAGCAGCAGATCACGCGGGTTCTGATCCAAAGGATAACGCATCACCAAATTACCCAGCGGGTCAGCAACCCAGACGGCACTGCCAATTTCACTAATCCGGCCACTGACCAACATCGTTTTTATTTTTGCCGGGTGACCACTCAGCACATGCCATTGCACCCGATCTCGCTCACGCCCCAATGCTTGGTGCAGATTGGGCAACGTCGTTTTCCAGCTATCACAGGTGCGATCACAATCATCGTAGGTCAGCAACAGATGCCAGTCGCCGCTATGCACCCACTGTTCGCCCGCAGCATCTTCTATCTCCCACTCCTCCAGCTCTGCACCGGGAGGCAGAAGATCACCGTGATTCATGCGTCCGTCAGGCACACCCACCTGACCAAAATACATGCCCATTGCTAACAACATCGGTAGGATTCCAACGCCCCACACCAACCAAAACATTCCTTTATTCATGTGCCCGCCTCCTCTCTTCGCATCCGCAAGAGATTCCAGCCAATCAACAACACCAGCACCCCAGCCATGGCAAACCACTGCACAGCATAGGCTTGATGTTTTTCCGGCAACATCACCGCCGGTGACCAGCTCAGGTCAGCTTCCGGTAATACAGGCTCATTAGGCCGAATCACCCAGGGCATCAGAGTGAGTCCCAATCGCTGTTCCAGCCCGTCCAATTCAATTCGTTGTATCCGTTGCGGCCAAGTTGGTTGCCACTGGCTTTTACCAAGAACTAATGGCTGCGAGGCTTCTGTCAGCCGCCCCTGAATGGTTACAACCCCTTTTGGCAATTCAATCTCCGGGAGAATACGCCGATCCTGATCGGCGGCGACCCAACCCAAATTAACCAATATGTGACGTTTGCTCCCCTGCGGCTGGAACAATGCCACCACCTCGTAACCCACCTTTCCCTGACGGGTTCGATTGTCGAGCAGGAACCAACGCTCTTGCTCTAAGACACCTTGCTGGCGTATCAGGCTGAACTGCTACAGCGCGGGGTGACTTAATCCTTTCACACCCTCATCGGAACGCTGCCATTGCTGCAGCAACACCTGTTTTTGCTCTGCCCGCCCCAACTGCCAATTGCCCAGTGTCAGCAGCCCAGGCAATACCAAAATCCCCATGAGTAACAGCATCCACTTGAAGCGCCGGGCACTCTGAACTTTACTCACAGTGTCTCTCCTGCAACCTGATCGAGGGAACCGACCATGTTCAAAGCGCTTCTTGTCGTAGTGTTCTTCGCCGCAGTCATCAGTCTTTTCTCTGGCCTGTTCTACATCCTGCGGGACCGGGGCCAGTCCAGTCGTACCGTCCACGCCCTGACGTTACGTGTTTTTTTCTGCATGCTGCTGCTCCTATTGCTTGTTTACGGCATCTACAGTGGTCAATTGATGCCTAACCACCCCTGGCCGGTTTAGCGCCTCACAGGATGTACACGAATAAGAACAATCCTACCCAGACCACATCGACGAAATGCCAGTACCAAGACACCGCTTCAAACGCGAAATGTTGCTTAGGTGAGAAGTGTCCACGCATCACCCGGAACCAAATCACCAGCAACATGAAGGTCCCCAGCGTGACGTGTAAACCGTGAAAACCCGTAAGAATGAAGAACGTCGCGCCGTATATGCCCGCATTTAATGTCAGCCCTAACTCCTGATAGGCCACGACATACTCTTCCGCCTGAAAATAGATAAACGTCACACCTAGCAAGACAGTGATCGCCATCCAGATTACGATCCAGTCGCGGTTATTCTGTTTCAGCGCACGATGAGCGAGCGTTACGGTGACACTGGAACTCAACAGCAACACCGTGTTCAGCAATGGTATGTGCCACGGATCTATCACCGCCTGCGGTCCGGGGAACGACTCCATATCCGGTGTTGTCATTAACGGCCACTGGGCTTCAAACCCTTGCCACAACATATTGGTGATCCCTTTGTCTCCCTCACCGCCTAACCAAGGTACAGCGAGTGTACGGACGTAAAAGAGCGCACCAAAAAATGCCGCAAAGAACATGATTTCCGAAAAGATAAACCAGCTCATACCCCAGCGATAAGATGCATCCATCTGATCGCTATACATCCCTGCCCGACTTTCGTTAATCACGTTACGAAACCAACCAATCAGGATGACGGCTAGCAGCCCTGCACCGACCAGCAAAATGAATCCACTGAAGCCTCCGCCATCCTGAGCGCTGAGATTATTGATAAATCCCCCCGCCCCCATCGCCATCATGAACAGCGCGATAGATGCCAAAATTGGCCAGCGGCTTTGATGGGGAACGTAATAGCTTTCGGTGCTCATAACATGAACCTCCGCGTCAGTGGCTGCTCGGCATAATGATTCGCCTGCAGTTGCGGCGTAATATCAAACAACGTGTAAGACAGGGTGATCTTCGAGATGTGATCCGGCAGATCGGGATCAATCACAAACAACAGCGGCATCTCCCGTTGCTGACCGGCTTCCAGTGATTGCCGTTCAAAACAGAAGCAGTTGATCTTCTGTACATATTCAGCCGCTTCTGCCGGGGCAACGGAGGGTACAGCCTGAGCGATCATAGTCTTACCGGTTGGGTTCCGAGCGAGAAATGCGGTCTGCCCCGTCATACCGGGGTGGATATTTATCTCGGCCGTCACAGGTTTAAACAGCCACGGCATCGCTTCGTTATTCACCGCCATCAGCTGCAAACTGACGGTGCGCGAGCGATCTACCTGCATCGGCTCAGCAGGACCGGTCCGGGTCACCTTTCCGTTCAAACCAGTGATGTCACAAAACACGTCATATAACGGCACCAGCGCAAAGCCGAAGCCAAACATCAGTACACTACCCAGCAACAAGTTGCGGACGACCTTAGTGTGTTTGCTCTGGAGTTGTGCCATACAGCACCTCCATCATCTCGTTATAGTTATTTCACCTGCGGCGGTTGCGCGAAGGTGTGATAAGGCGCAGGTGAAGGCACGGTCCATTCCAAACCTTCAGCCCCCTCCCACACTTCAGATGTCGCAGGGCGCTTCACACGAATGCACTGGATCACGTTGTACACCAGTAACAACTGGGATAACCCGAACATAAATGCACCTACCGATGCGACAGCATTAAAGTCCGCGAATTGCAGCGCATAGTCCGGGATACGTCGTGGCATACCGGCCAGTCCTACAAAATGCATAGGAAAGAACGTGACATTGACGCCGATGAAGCTGAGCCAGAAATGCCAGCGGCCCATCGTCTCGTTGTACATATTGCCGGTCCATTTGGGTATCCAGTAATAGACCGCAGCGACGATGGCGAAGATCGCCCCCGGTACCAAGACATAGTGAAAATGCGCCACCACAAAATAGGTATCGTGGTATTGGAAATCAGCAGGTGCTATCGCCAGCATGAGTCCAGAGAAGCCACCGATGGTGAACAACACCACAAAGGCCAACGCAAACAGCATGGGCGTTTCAAAAGTCATAGAGCCACGGAACATGGTGGCCACCCAGTTGAATACTTTCACCCCGGTCGGCACCGCGATCAGCATGGTGGCGTACATGAAGAACAACTCACCCGCCAACGGCATACCCACAGTAAACATATGGTGCGCCCAGACGATAAAGGCCAAAAAAGCGATCGAGGCAGTGGCATACACCATAGAGGCATAACCAAAGAGTTTCTTACGGGCAAAGGTCGGAATAATCTGGCTGACGATACCAAATGCCGGCAGGATCATGATGTAGACCTCAGGATGACCAAAGAACCAAAATACATGCTGGAACAGCACCGGATCACCACCACCGGCGGCATTAAAGAAACTGGTACCAAAGTGGATATCCATCAGCATCATGGTCACCACCCCTGCCAGCACCGGCATGACCGCAATCAGCAGAAACGCCGTGATCAACCAGGTCCAGACGAAAAGCGGCAGCTTCATCATGGTCATACCCGGCGCACGCAAGTTAAGTATCGTGGCGATGATGTTGATCGCGCCCATAATCGAGCTGATCCCCATCATATGTACCGCAAAGATAAAGAAGGTCACGCTGGGTGGTGCATACGTGGTTGAAAGCGGCGCGTAGAAGGTCCAGCCAAAGTTAGGGGCTCCGCCTTCCATGAACAGGGTGGCCACCATCATGCTGAACGCAAACGGTAGTATCCAGAAACTCCAGTTATTCATCCGTGGTAACGCCATGTCCGGTGCACCGATCATCATCGGCACCATCCAGTTCGCCAACCCCACAAACGCGGGCATAA
>NZ_JBFGYC010000152.1:0-7479 GCF_041587635.1 Pontibacterium sp.
CGCAGCGTCGACTTTTCTGTGATGCAGGAGCAGGCAGGCGATACACCCACGCCGATCATGTCTTATATGGGGTCGCGGAGTGAGCATCCGCAACAGCTGAGCTGTTACATCACCTATACCAATGAACAGACCCACGATATTTTACGCTCGGGATTGGATCGTTCCCCGTTGTATACCGGCGTGATTGAAGGTGCGGGCCCACGTTACTGTCCTTCAATTGAAGACAAGATCATGCGTTTCGCAGATAAAGATCGCCATCAGGTCTTTGTTGAACCAGAAGGCCTGACCACCCATGAGTTGTATCCAAATGGTGTATCAACCAGTTTGCCGTTTGATATTCAGCTCGCAGCCATACGCTCAATCAAAGGTTTTGAAAATGCACATATCACCCGTCCGGGTTATGCCATTGAGTATGATTACTTCAATCCTCAGGACCTGAAGCACACGCTGGAAACCAAACATATTCACGGACTCTATTTTGCCGGGCAGATCAACGGCACAACCGGTTATGAAGAAGCTGCGGCTCAGGGGCTGTTAGCAGGCAGTAATGCTGCAGCACGTGCTCTGGACAAAGAACAGTGGTCACCTCGCCGCGATGAAGCTTACATCGGTGTACTGGTTGATGACCTGATTACTCTGGGGACCTCTGAGCCTTATCGTATGTTTACCAGCCGTGCGGAATACCGTCTGGTGCTGCGTGAAGATAATGCTGATCTGCGCTTGACGGAAAAAGGTCGCGAGCTTGGACTGGTGGGTGATGAGCGCTGGGCACAATTCAGTGAGAAGCGCGAAGCAATCGAGCAGGAAAAGCAGCGCCTGAAAGATACATGGGTTCAGCCGAAAACCGCCCAGGCCGAAACGCTGAATGAAAAGCTGAAGTCACCACTGTCCCGTGAGTACAATCTCGCGGATCTGATTAAGCGTCCGGAGATTGGTTATGAGGATGTTGCTGACTTGAAGGGGGAATCGGTGACCGATCCGCAAGTCGCTGAACAGGTGGAGATCCAGTTTAAATACGCAGGTTATATCGACCGTCAGCGTGATGAAATTGAACAGATGCGCCGACAGGAAAATACTAAACTGCCGGCGAGCTTCGATTACGACCAGATCAGTGGTTTGTCGAACGAACTGACGTTGAAGTTAAAAGAAGTACGTCCGGACACCATTGCGCAAGCATCCCGTATTCAGGGTATGACACCCGCAGCAATCTCTCTGCTGCTGGTCTATCTGAAAAAACAGCAGCTCAGCAAAAAACAGAATAAGGCAGCCAGTTAATGGATCCGCAGTTACAGAAATCACTTGAGAATGGCCTGAGTAAAATGAATCTGTCACTGGATAGTGAACAGATAAGCAAACTGATGGCGTATCTTCAGCTGCTGATCAAGTGGAACAAAGCGTACAACCTGACTGCCGTGCGTAATCCGCAGGAGATGGTCAGCCGCCACTTATTGGACAGTCTCAGTGTGTTACCACACCTACAGCCGGGTGCGTTGATTGATGTCGGCAGCGGTCCGGGTCTTCCCGGTATTCCGGTTGCCATTTGTCGACCTGATATTGCTGTCACCACGTTGGACAGTAACAGCAAGAAAACCCGTTTTCAGGTCCAGGTCAAAGTTGAACTGGGTCTGGATAACCTTACCGTGATACACGAGCGTGTGGAAAAATATCGGGTTGAACCGTTCAAACAGGTGATCTCCCGCGCGTTTGCCTCGTTGCAGGACATGATCGAGTGGACCGAGCATCTGTGTGCCAGCGACGGTGTTTTTCTTGCAATGAAAGGTCTGTATCCTGATGAAGAGCTGGCGACACTGCCGACGGGGTATATATTACAGAACAGCCACCGTTTGCAGGTGCCGGACACGGACGGAGAACGTCATCTGTTGATCCTTGGGAGATCCTGAACGTGGCGAAGATACTGACAATCACCAACCAGAAAGGTGGTGTGGGTAAAACCACCACCTGTGTGAACCTGGCGGCTTCGCTTGCAGCGACGAAAAAGCGTGTACTGATGATCGATATGGATCCTCAGGGCAACGCCACCATGGGATCAGGGATCGACAAGCACACGCTTGAACTGTCTGTCTATGACGTGCTCACAGAAGGGTGTAGTGCGGCAGATGCAGTGATTGAAAAGAGCCCGGCCGGATATGATCTGATCGGTGCAAATGGTGATTTGACTGCTGCAGAGGTTGAGCTGTTGCAGCTGTCTCGACGCGAATTCCGTCTCAAAATGGCATTGAAGCCGGTGGAAGATCAGTATGACTACATTCTGATCGATAATCCGCCATCGCTGAACCTTCTTACCGTGAATGCGTTGTCAGCATCCGGCGGCGTCATTATCCCGATGCAGTGTGAATATTACGCGCTGGAAGGTATTTCTGCCCTGGTCGGGACCATCAACAAAATTAATGCACGCCTGAATCCTGATCTCAAGATCGAAGGGATCCTGCGGACGATGTTTGACCCGCGTATGAGTTTGACGAAAGACGTTTCTGAACACCTGGTTGAATACTTTGGTGACAAGGTGTATCGCACCGTGATCCCGCGCAACGTACGTTTGGCTGAAGCGCCAAGTCATGGTCTGCCGGCGTTGTTATACGACAAGAATTCCCGCGGTGCCGTCGCCTATCTGGCGCTGGCAGGAGAGTTAAGTCGTCGTATAAAACAACAGAATAAAGAGTTACAGGAAGCATAAAATGGCAGCGAAAAAGCGGGGCTTAGGTCGTGGTCTGGATGCATTACTATCCAGCGTAACCGATGTGGAAGACGTTGCTCTGGCACCAACGCCAGACAGTGAAGTTACAAAGCCGGCGTACCCTGAGCTGGCGGTACATCTCATCCAGCGTGGGCGTTATCAGCCACGTCGGGATCTGGAGCCTCAGGCACTGGAAGAACTCGCGAATTCCATCCGTGCGCAGGGGGTGATGCAACCAATAGTCGTACGCCCGATTGACAGTGAACGGTTTGAAATTATCGCGGGTGAACGTCGCTGGCGTGCCTGTCAGATGGCGGGACTGAATTCGATTCCTGTGGTTATCAAAGATGTACCGGATGAAGCGGCCATCGCCATGGCGCTGATCGAAAATATTCAGCGTGAAAATCTTAATCCGATGGAAGAAGCGATTGCACTGCAGCGTTTGCAACAAGAGTTTGAGCTGACCCAACAGGAAGTCGCGGATGCGGTCGGTAAGTCACGTTCGACAGTCACCAACCTGCTACGTTTGATGAATCTCTGCGGCGATGTTCGCAAAATGCTTGAGTACGGCGATCTGGAAATGGGACATGCCCGTGCATTGCTGCCTTTAGATGAAGAGATGCAAATTAATGCTGCGCGTGAAGTATCCGGTAAAGGTTTATCAGTAAGACAGACAGAAGACCTGGTACGTAAACTACAATCCGAAGTGCCAAACGAACCCGAGCAAAAACCTGAGCCTGACGTGCAGCTGGAAAACTGGGCAGACAATCTCTCGCGTAAACTTGCCACAAAAGTGAGCATTTCCGCAAATGCGAAAGGTAAGGGCAAAATCACCATCGCATATGAGTCTAAAGAATCACTAGAGGCAATCCTCGAAAATCTACAATAGGTAGTGGTTTATATCGGCTTGAACCACCATATATGCGGTTTAAGCCGTGGTATTCCCCATATACCGTTTTGGGGGGGGATCATACATTAGTGCAAATACTTACAATGCCTGTTGTTTCACTCCCTCATTGTTCATATAATCTGCAAGCTTTTCGGGGGCTCTGCTCCGGAATAGGGCAAAAAATCGGAACAATTGATTCAGGGTTGCAGTGGCACAGATGGGCAAACGGGGCCAAAAGCAAGGAATCCATAGCCGGGCCACACGCAAACAGATATTTCGTATCTACCTGATTCAGGCGTTGATCGCGATAGTGCTTTCAGGCGCATTGCTGCTGAAAGACTTCGTCACCGCTTACTCCGCACTGCTTGGTGCAGGGTTGTATCTGATACCAAACCTCTATTTCGCAAATCGAGCACTGAAAGGCAAACCTGGCCAGACCGCAAACCGGGCGTTGGCTGAGATGTACGTAAGTGAAATATGGAAAATGGGGATTAGCATTCTGGCGTTTGCTACGGTGTTTATCCTAGTTCAGCCTTTGAGCCCATTTTCCTTATTTGGCACTTTCATCCTGATGCAGATCACTGGCTGGTTCGCACAGATGAAATTGAATAACCGGTTCCTGAAACTTTGAAAGAGAGACACTGAGAATGGCTAGCGAAAGCGGAACTCTCACATCCTCAGACTACATCTCCCACCATTTGACCAACCTGACGTTTGGTAAGCTGCCTGAAGGCACTACCCGTTACGATGGCTCTGTGGTTGGTGAGGGTGGTACTTGGACCTTTGCTCACGGTACTGAAGCAGCGGATATGGGCTTCTGGGCACTTAACGTCGACACAATGTTCTGGTCTGTTGGCCTCGGCCTGCTGTTTATCTGGCTTTTCCAGAAAGTTGCTAAATCTGCAACTGCTGGTGTTCCAGGTAATACTCAGAACTTCGTTGAAACTATCATCGAATTCGTTGATGAGAACGTTAAAAGTATCTTCCACCACAAAAATGAGTTGATTGCGCCTCTGTCGCTGACCATTTTTGTCTGGGTCTTCATGATGAACACCATGGACCTTATCCCAGTCGACTGGATCCCGTTCGTTGCAGCTGAGATGGGTATCTCCTACATGAAAGTGGTACCAACCACTGACGTGAACGCGACTGCAGGCATGGCGTTGAGCGTATTTGCACTGATCATCTACTACAGCATCAAGGCTAAAGGTGTGAGCGGCTTCCTGGCGGAACTGTCCTTACAGCCTCTGGGTAAATGGCTGCTGCCATTCAACCTGTTCCTTGAAGTGGTTGGTCTGATTGCTAAGCCGGTATCTCTTGCACTGCGACTGTTCGGTAACATGTACGCAGGTGAGATGATCTTTATTTTGATCGCGCTACTGCCTTTCTGGGTTCAGTGGGTGCTGTCCGTGCCTTGGGCGATCTTCCACATTCTGGTTATTACGCTGCAGGCGTTCATCTTCATGGTCCTGACTATTGTTTACATGGCCATGGCGCATGACGACCACTAAGCAGTGGTAACCGAATTTAAATCAAAACCGATTTTACTTTAAAAACTTTAACTTTAACTTTTGAAAACTTAAGCGGAGAAATCTGATGGAAATGGCATTGCTGTACATCGCTGGTGCACTGATGATGGGTCTGGGCGCTGTGGGTGCTGCTGTAGGTATCGGTATCCTGGGCGGTAAATTCCTGGAAGGTGCTGCTCGTCAGCCAGAACTGGTTCCACTGCTGCGTTCTCAGTTCTTCATCGTAATGGGTCTGGTTGATGCTGTACCTATGATCGGTGTTGGTCTGGGTCTGTACGTACTGTTCGCTGTTGCGTAAGTAGTCTTCCCAAGTCCTTAACTGACTTGTAATCCACTACTTTACTAACAACCGCGAGAGGTAATGGCGTGAATATCAATCTAACCATCATTGGTCAGGCCATCGCATTCGCAATTTTTGTAATCTTCTGCATGAAGTATGTGTGGCCGCCAATTACGGCTGCACTGGCAGAACGTAAATCCAAAATTGCTGAAGGCCTGGACGCTGCTGACCGCGCTGAACGTGATCTGCAACTGGCTAAAGAAAAAGCCGCTGCCGACATGCGTCAGAGCAAAGACGAAGCAGCCGCCATCATTGAACAAGCCAATAAGCGGGCTAACCAGATTATTGACGAAGCGAAAGAGCAAGCTCGTGAAGAAGCGGAGCGCGTTAAACACGCTGCTCAGGCTGAGATCGAGCAAGAAGCTAACCGCGCTAGAGAAGCACTGCGTGCTCAAGTAGCGGTTCTGGCTGTAGCTGGCGCTGAGAAGATTCTGGAAGCCACTATTGATGAGAAAGCTCACTCTAAGCTCGTTGAGAAACTGGCAGCTGAGCTTTAAGCGAGGTTTATGATGGCTGAACTCAATACAGTCGCTCGCCCGTACACCAAAGCTGCTTTTGAGTATGCGCTGGACAAAGGGGCACTGGATCAGTGGTCTGACATGCTGACTACCGCTTCTGCGGTAGCTCAGGATGAACTAATGGTCCGTGTTCTGGGTAACCCTGCTCTGACAAGTGAGCAAAAAGCTGAAGCGTTGATGTCTGTTTGTGAGGAACAGTTCGACGATGCTGGCAAGAACTATGTTTCTTTGCTGGCTGAAAATCAGCGTTTGCCCCTGTTACCAGAGATCAGTGCACAATTCGAGCAGCTGAAGGCAAATCAGCAGCAGTCCGTCGAAATCGATGTGACCACTGCGTTTGACCTGGACGAGCAGCAGCAACAGAAACTAGCTCAGGCATTAGGCACGAAGCTAGGTCGCGAAGTGAACCTGACCTCTAAGGTAGATAAATCTATCTTGGGTGGCGTAGTGGTTCGTACCGACGACCTGGTTATCGATGGCTCCGTTCGCGCTCGACTCGCGAAACTGGCCGAAGCTATGAATTCCTGAGTGTGAGGAATAAACATGCAGCAACTGAATCCATCTGAGATCAGCGAGATTCTGAAGAAACGCATCGAGAAGCTGGATGTGTCTTCTGAAGCACGTAATGAAGGTACTATCGTCAGCGTATCCGACGGTATTATCCTGATTCACGGTCTCGCAGACGTAATGTACGGGGAAATGATCGAATTCCCTGGTGGTGTCTACGGTATGGCGCTCAACCTTGAGCGTGACTCTGTAGGTGCTGTAGTCCTGGGTGACTACCAAGATCTGGTAGAAGGTATGACCGCGCGTTGTACTGGCCGTATCTTGGAAGTACCTGTAGGTCCGGAATTGCGTGGTCGTGTAGTAGACGGCCTGGGCAACCCGATCGACGGTAAAGGCCCAATCGAAACTAAACTGTTTGACGCTGTAGAAAAGGTTGCACCTGGTGTAATCGAACGTCAGTCCGTTGATCAGCCAGTACAGACTGGTCTGAAAGCGATTGACGCTATGGTACCGGTAGGTCGTGGTCAGCGTGAGCTGATCATCGGTGACCGTCAGATTGGTAAATCTGCGATCGCTATCGACGCTATCATCAACCAGAAAGACACTGGCGTAACATGTGTCTACGTAGCAGTAGGTCAGAAACAGTCTACTATCGCTAACGTAGTACGTAAGCTGGAAGAACACGGCGCGATGGATCACACCATCGTCGTGGCTGCAGGCGCTGCTGATCCAGCTGCGATGCAGTTCCTGGCTCCATACGCTGGTTGCTCCATGGGTGAATATTTCCGTGACCGCGGTGAAGATGCACTGATCGTATACGATGACCTGACTAAACAGGCATGGGCATACCGTCAGATCTCCCTGCTGTTGCGTCGTCCACCGGGTCGTGAAGCATACCCTGGTGACGTATTCTACTTGCACTCTCGTCTGCTTGAGCGTGCTGCGCGTGTTAACGCTGACTACGTTGAGAAGTTCACTGACGGCGAAGTTAAGGGCCAGAC
>NZ_JBFGYC010000153.1:0-7442 GCF_041587635.1 Pontibacterium sp.
GAGTCGCTCTCTGCTCTTTCTTGAATATTCATCATCGCCAGATCACACAACCCACGTAAACAACCGGAAACCATCGCAGCTAAGTAAAGCCGATCAAGATCAAAACAGTATTGTAAAATGCTCGGCCCTTGCCCTGCGACTCCTAGCCTACATGCATCAATGTCAGGTAATGGCGCTGCATCCAGAAAAAGTCCTCCCGTAATACCTGTACGAACACCCACTAGCTGATCGGTCCACGATGTAGTTTTTCCGGGTTTTGTATCAACAAGATATATATCGAACGTATCGCTTCTTTCGTTTCGGGCAGAGATAAATGCAAGGTCAGCAAACGGGACGTTTGTACACACTGTTTTCCGTGCTGAGATGAATGGCTGACCCTCAGAATTATAGATCACCGATGCGGTCACCTTACGCATATCCGTGCCCGCCTGATGCTCTGTATTGGAAATAGCGCAGATAATTTCTCCACGAATAACTGCATCCAAATACATTTTTTTTTGCATATTGGTCCCAAACTGCAGGAGCAACTCAGTTGCCAATCCACTTTGGACTGACACCGTGAACACAAACCCAAGATCAAGACTGCCCTCACCAAGACCTTTGTGAGCCGCAAGCGACTCTTTAACACTCAACTCTTGCCCACCAAATTTTTTAGGGATGGTTATTCCAAAGAAGCGCTCTTCAACAAGCTTGCTCCATACATCCCTATCAAAAGCGCATGTACGGTCTCGCTCCAAAGCGGTACTGCGTAACTGTTCAGCACCGATTTCTTTTTACTTTTCGTAAAACAACTCAGACATGTAAACTCCTTTTTACATGATTAGCAGATACCTAATATCAAAGATAATTAACTTTCCCTGCTTGTAGGGAGCGTAATTAAAAAATCACTGACGGATCTCTTTGTTTGCTGGTTGTTATCCCACAACACAACAATTCCACTTCCATCACACACCGTTTTTTTGCCATCCACTGTCTGCTGAGTGATTTCAAAGCCTAACGTAAGCGATGTATTACCACTGGAAATTACGGAACAAGCTATCTGGGCCTCTCCTGGGTACTCCGTCGCAGCACGATAATTGATCTCTGCTTTCACAAGCATATGCAGAATGTCTGATGGCAGTACTTCAGCAAACATCTGAACACGCACCTCCTCGAACCAGCGCAAATAGACGCCATTGTTAACGTGGCCATACGCATCCATATCCCTCCAGTAAACCTGGAGGGATAACTCTGTACTTAGCGCATTTGTATGACGAAGAGATTGATCAAGATTCATGGTTATTTCCTTATATACCAAAAGATTGATGAAGTAGTACTTTCATCCGGATGAACAGTTTTTTCATCACCGATTCAATGCCATTCAATCCGAATGACGGCACCAGAGACTCAAACCGTACATTGACATGTCAATATAAGAAAATAGCGAATATAAAGTGAGTTGTCTCGACTTCCATGCCAACGTCATATCGTCCTGATATGCAGACTGAAGGCGTCACCTGTCAGCTGAGCACTAAAACTACAACGAATTCGAGAAAGCTGTCTATGGGATGTTTGGTTAACCTGCCCGTTCAGATCAGTTTGACTTATAGTATTACGATTTCCTTCAAAGCAGTCCGTTTTCTGATAACCGACAATCAAGGCCACACTATCTCTAACAATGTACTCGCTGAGTGTCATTTGGTCCTAAAACAACAAAACCCGCTGAATAGCGGGTTTTGTTGTTTTCTGATAAACCTTAAGGACATGGATTTGGATACAGCACGTTGATCGCCTCGATCTCTGCCAACAGCTCATCACTCAGCGTGACCTCAGCCGACTCGATATTGGCCTTGAGCTGAGCCATTGAGCTGGCACCGATTATATTGGCATCCACAAACGGACGGTTGTTCACCCACGCCAGCGCCATCATACACGGGTCGATCCCATGCTTGTGCGCCAAGGCCACGTAGGCTTCAACCGCTTTTTGACCCTGCTCGTTAAAGTAGCGTCCGTACGCCGGGTATTTGGTAATCCGCGCACCGGCAGGACGCGCTCCGCCAATATACTTCCCACTTAACGCACCGAACGCTAACGGTGAGTATGGCAACAGCGAGACGCCCTCACGGTGCAGCACTTCCGTCAAACCCACCTCAACCGTACGGTTCAGGAAGTTAAACGGATTCTGTACCGAGACCGCACGTGGCAAACCATGCTGCTCAGCCAACTGCAGGAACTTCATCGTACCCCAGGCACTTTCATTAGAAAGCCCGATATGACGCACCAGGCCTTCATCCACCAGCTCAGCCAGCGCTTCCAGCGTTTCCAGTAGCGGTGTGCCATCCTGATCGGGCTGATGCTCATAGTTGAGCTGACCAAAGAAGTTAGTTTTACGTTCCGGCCAGTGCAGCTGATAGAGATCGATATAATCTGTCTGCAAGCGCTTCAGACTGCCGGTCACCGCTTCACGAATATTGCGACGATCAAAAGCCATGTCCGGACGCAAGTAACTCGTCATATCAGCAGGCGCAGCCACTTTTGTGGCCACGACAATCTGATCGCGGTTACCCCGTTTTTTCAGCCAGCTACCAATGATCTCTTCATTACGCCCCTGATACTCAGGCGAGGTTGGGACCGGATACATCTCGGCCCCATCAAAAAAGTTCACACCCTGTGCCAGGGCATAATCCATCTGCTCGTGGGCTTCAGCTTCAGTATGATCGCTGCCGTAGGTCATCGTACCCAGACAGATCAGACTGATCTTTATATCCGTATTACCCAGCGTATTGTATTGCATGGCCGTCTCCTCAGGATGCAGGCAGAATGCGTGCGAAGTAGGCTTTCAGATAATCGGTTTCAGGGATCGCAGGGTGCAACGGATGGTCTGCACCTTGATGCCCCTGATGGAAGATCTGTGCGCTGCGGTCCAGCTCACGGCTATTGGTACGGATGATATCTACCAACCGACTGTATTCCAGATGCATTGAGCAGGACGCAGAGACCAGCACACCGCCTTTATTCAGCAGACGCATTGCAAAGTTATTCATGCGTGCATAGGCACGCTCGCCGTTGCGAATATCCTTTTTCTTCGCGATAAACGCTGGCGGATCCACCACCACTACGTCAAAACGCTCTTTTTCGGAGATCATGGTTTTGCAGATATCAAACGCATCGCCGTGGAAACCTTCGAAACGGTCATCAGCGCCGTTGATGCGTGCATTCTCGCCCGCCACTTCCAGCGCATAATGAGAAGCATCAACACATACCACCTGCTCAGCACCTGCCGCCAGCGCCTGCGTACCCCAGCCACCCACGTAACTGAACAGATCCAACACGCGCTTGCCCTTAACGTGCTTCTGCATCTGTGCCCGGTTCTCACGGTGATCGTAAAACCAACCTGTCTTCTGACCTTTCTGCAAGGGTGCCAGCAGCGGTACACCGTTCTCTTCCAACGGACAAAGATCAGGCAGATCGCCCTGCACGATCTCGATGTAGGTCTCCAAACCTTCCATATCACGCATCTTGCCATCATTGCGCAGCAGGATAGCTTTCGGGCGGAACACCTTGTTCAGAGCGTCGACGATATCTTCCAGCACGGCTTCCATACCGGCGGTCGACACCTGCACGACAAAAATATCCATAAAGCGATCAATGACCAGCCCTGACAGACCGTCGCTGTCGCCGTAAACCAAACGATAGCAAGGCGCATCAAAGCAGGCTTCACGCAGCGACAGAGCTATATTCAGACGATGTATCAGCAGTGAACGGTCCAGTACATGTTTCAGATCACGGCTCACAATACGGCCACAGATCAGGGTATTCGGGTTAACGTAGGCGATACCCAGCGCTTTCCCACGGTTGTTTTCTACAACCACCTGCTCTCCAGCAGCAAAGTTCTTCAGCGGGGTCACCGCAGTATCTACTTCATTGCTGTAGATCCACAGGTGACCGCCCCGGAGACGACGATCAGCGCCGTCGCGTAATTTTAACGTTTGCAGTGACATTTATTTCCGTCCAGCTTAAACAACAATCCCGGCTCAGGAGCTCAGCAGCCGGCATACACCTTGATGGTGCAAACAGCTACCAGCTCTCTGCCGGGATAGGTAGATCAGAGCAGCGCATCCACAGTGGATGCGCTACCTAATATCAGGCTTCAGATTCGCAATGCGTTGCGTAACCATCCGCGTCCAGCAAAGCTTCAAGCTCTGCTTCGTCGGTCAGTTTCAGCTTGAAGAACCAGCCGTCACCGTATGGATCGCTATTCACGTTTTCCGGGGTGTCTTCCAGTGCTTCGTTGATAGCAATAACTTCACCGGAGATTGGTGCATAGATATCGGAAGCCGCTTTCACTGACTCCACAACACCCGCATCATCGCCGTTCGCCAGCTCTGCGCCCACTTCCGGCAACTCAACAAATACCACATCGCCCAGCAGATCCTGTGCGTGATCGGTCACACCGACAGTGACAGTGCCATCGCCTTCTACGCGAATCCACTCATGGCTTGCAACATACTTCAGTTCGGATGGATTATTACTCATTCCAGCGTCCTACCCTTTAAATTAAGAAAAGACTTTTTTGCCGTTTCGTACGAACACCGGGCGCCCGACCTTCACCGCCACCCGCTTGCCACGCATCTCAACTTCCGCACTCTCACCTGTCGCAGCTGGCACTCGCGCCAGCGCAATGGAGTGCCCCAGTGTCGGCGAGAAACTACCACTGGTAATTTCACCTTCGCCCACACCGTCAATAATTACTTTCTGATGCGCCCGCAGCACACCACGGCCTTCCAGCACTAAACCTACCAGCTTCTGCTCTACGCCTGCCTGCTTCAGGGCTTCCAGCGCATTGCGACCGATAAAGTTACGCTCTTCAGGCTCCCAGCCGATCGTCCAACCCATGTTGGCCGCCAACGGCGAGATGGTTTCGTCCATATCGGAACCGTACAGATTCATACCCGCTTCCAGACGCAAAGTATCGCGTGCACCTAAACCTGTTGGTTTGACACCGGCACCCGCCAACGCCTGCCAAAAATCGGCCGCTTCATCTTCAGGCAGCATCACTTCAAGACCGTCTTCGCCGGTATAACCGGTACGAGCGATAAACCAACCTTCGGACTCAACGCCCTGAAACACACTCAAACTGTCAATCAGTGTAGCGCGTGACTCTGTCACTGCTACTTTAGCGCGCTCCAGCGCCGATGGGCCTTGTACTGCAATCAACGCCAGCTCTGGCTGCTCAGTCAGCGCAACATCATCAAACTTCGCGGCCTGCTCCGCCATCCATGCCAGATCTTTTTCACGGGTAGCACAGTTCACAACAACGCGGAACCACTCACCCGATACACCCGCCTCAGTCATCAGATAAACGATCAGATCATCGATGACACCACCATCAACATTCAGCATTCCGGAGTACAGAGCCTTACCTTTGGCCTGTAATTTAGCAACATCATTAGCCAACAGGTGACGCAGAAATTCTTTAGCATCAGCACCCGTCACATCCACTACGGTCATGTGGGACACATCAAACATACCCGCATCGTTGCGGACATCGTTGTGCTCATCCATCTGTGAACCGTAATGCAGCGGCATATCCCAGCCACCAAAATCAACAACCTTGGCACCCATATCAACATGTGCCTGGTAAAGCGCGGTTTTATTGCCCATAGCTGAAACTCTTATTGTGAATACACTGGGCGACCCGTACAGCTGTCGCGAAACTAAAAGAAAAAGGGATGACAATTTATAGGCAATTGGCGATCAGATCAATCTTTGATCGTGGTCTAGCGCTAGACCATCGTCTCAAAGCCGCACCGGGACAGGCGCTGGGGAATATCGAGAGAGGAACGCGGGCTGCAAAAAGCCCGCCGCAGGTTCAATGGCGGATCGGGCGCTGTGCCAAGCGAGGCAAATTACCCCGCAAACCCATCGCATCCATCACGATGTGATTTTTCACCGGTGCCATTTTATCCAGCAGGTTCATCCCCATGTTGCGCAACAGTCGCACGGCCGGTTGTTCAGCATTAAACAGACGTTTAAAGCTCTCCATCGCCGCCGACATTTGCAGATTGTCACTCTGACGGGCGCGCTGGAACCGACGTAATACTGTTTCAGCCCCGTAGGACTCTCCACGCTCAGAGGCATCCAGCAACACCTCCGCCAGAGACGCAGCATCCAGCAATCCCAGATTCACGCCCTGCCCGGCCAAGGGGTGAATAGTATGCGCAGCATCCCCAATCGCAGCAAACCCTTCCCGCACATAATACTTGGCATGGCGCTGACGCAGCGGGAACACATGGCGCTGATCCACCCACTCAACATCACCCAAACGATGCTCAAACGTGCGCGCCAACTCCGCGCAGAATGACTCATCATCCAACGCCATCAGTTCGTTGGCATGACCCGGCGAGGTAGACCACACAATCGAGCTGGTCCGATCATCCTCATCCGCGTGCAACGGCAGAATCGCCAACGGACCGTCTTCGGTAAACCGCTGCCACGCCGTATGCTGGTGAGATTGCTCAGTACGAATGGTCGTCACAATCGCATGATGCCCGTAATCCCATTCCATCATCGGAATCGCGGCCAACTGACGGGTGCGGGACAGTGCACCATCCGCCGCAACCACCAGCGGCGTCTGTACGATCCGCCCGTCACTCAGCCCCAGCATCCGCAAACCACCGTCGGCCAGATCAGGTTCAGAGAGTGTATTCACCGCAACACCCGACTGAAAATGCAGGTTGTCATGCTCCCCTAACACTTCATAAAGTGCGGCCAGCGTGACCCGGTTCTCAACGATATGCCCCAGACAAGGCTCATGCAGTTCGTTCGAAGAGAAGTGGATATGACCGGTCCCTTCACCATCCCAGACATCCATACCGGTATAAGGGCTCACGCGGTAATCGAGCATTTTAGGCCAGGCACCGACCGAGGTCAGAATCTGCTGAGACGCACAGGTCAGCGCACTGACGCGAGGATCGTAGCCTTTGGCCTGCTGTTGGTGAACCACCGCCGGATAACCCGCAGGATCACCTTCACGCTGCTCCAGCAACCAGATATTCAAGCCGGAAGGGGCTAACGCCGTGGCCAGAGTGACCCCGACCATGCCGGCCCCCACAATGACGATATCAACCTGCTCTGCTGCGCTCATTGTTTTCTCTTCACTTTGCTGTTGTTCTACTTTTGCTATATCAGCGTTGGCTTATTTCAAATCCGGTGCAGGCATATCCAGCCCCATCGCACCGCGGGCAAACACGGTCTTTGCAGGCGGACAGATATCCAGCAACTGCAATCCCAGATCCCGGCCAAATACACACAATGGATTGTTGTTCGAAAACAACTTCATCACCTGATCGCTCAGACCGATGGTCCGCTGCTGGTCAAAACTCTGCTGCTCATAAAATGCCTGCAGAATACCCAGATCACCCACCGAAATCCCCTGTTTACGCGCCCCGATGATCTGATCA
>NZ_JBFGYC010000154.1:0-7437 GCF_041587635.1 Pontibacterium sp.
AACAGCATGCAGGCGATTGTAAAACGCACCTCATTCCATTATCTGACAGCGTTGATTTTATTTTCAGTCTACGGCATTCAGGTCTGTCCTTTCCTCGACTCCCTGTCCACTGAGCAACTGCTTATCCCTATTCTGGTTGCCTTCGGCGCTCAGGGAATGATCCGCATCACGCTGGAAAAACGGCTGAAGCAGCAACCGTACAAGCAGCAGGTTAAAAGTCAGTTCAAATTAGACCTTTCGTTGTTCCTGATTTTCGGGACGCTACTGGGGCTGTATAACTGGCTAATGCATGGTTTTCCGCTGGAAAGCGGCGGCAAAGTGATCGTTGGGATGACGGTACTCGGCTACCTGATCGCCTGTGAACTGGCACTGTTTCGTGAGTTCAAACTGGCTCAGAAGCTGAGCAATTCGGATCAGCAACTCACACCCGATGATAACCCTTATCCACTGACGCAGAAATTTATCTGGTTTGCAGCTATCTGTGCGGTCGCTGTGATAGGCGTCGTTTTCCTGGTCATCAATAAAGACTTGGAGTGGCTCGTTCATACCGGCGACAGCATTCCGCTGAAAACTTCCCAACGTTATATTCTGGGTG
Source organism: Pontibacterium sp. (assembly GCF_041587635.1). Classification (NCBI taxonomy): domain Bacteria; kingdom Pseudomonadati; phylum Pseudomonadota; class Gammaproteobacteria; order Oceanospirillales; family Oceanospirillaceae; genus Pontibacterium; species Pontibacterium sp. The sequence goes on from NZ_JBFGYC010000154.1 coordinate 596, forward strand.
AAATAGTGTTTGTCATCGGCATTATGATGCTTTACATCCTGGCGATTATCATCGGCTATTCTCGCAACCTGAAACTCTTTATCACCGCCGAAAATCATACGCTGGCACAAGTTTCCCGCGGTGAACTGGATGTTCAGGTACCCGTCACCAGTAATGATGAGTTTGGACTGATGGCCATGCATACCAACCAGATGATTAAGGCTTTGGCTGAACGTACCCGAGAACTGAGTATCACCCGAGACGCTAGTATTTTGGGGCTCGCCAGTCTGGCAGAAACCCGCGATAACGAAACCGGCGGCCATATCCTGCGTACGCAAAACTATGTCCGTGTACTGGCAGAGCACTTGAGTACCCAGGAGAAATATCGTGCAGAGCTTGATCCAGACACCATCGACCTGCTCCACAAGTCCGCCCCCTTACACGACGTCGGCAAAGTGGGTATTCCGGACAGTATTCTGCTGAAACCCGGCAAACTGACCGATGAAGAGTTCGAAATCATGAAAGGACACGCCCAGATCGGGGCCGATGCGCTGGAGGTGGCGGAAGCTCAGCTTGGCAGCAACTCCTTCCTGCAGATTGCGCGCGAAATCAGCCTGACCCATCACGAAAAGTGGAATGGCCGGGGTTATCCAAATGGACTCAAAGGGGAAGAGATCCCTATCTCAGGGCGCCTGATGGCATTGGCGGATGTCTATGATGCGCTCACTTCGAAGCGTGTGTATAAACCGGCATTTTCCCACGAAAAAGCCCGCTCGATAATTCTGGAAGGCAATGGCAGTCATTTTGACCCAGCGGTCATTGATGCGTTTTTAGCCATGGAGCAAACCTTTATCGATATAGCCGCAACCTATACTGATAAAGAATCGGCGGCGGCCTGATTGTTCAAACAGGCAGAGGAATGGGGAGCGGTGATGGATTCTCAATCGAACGGGGTTAATCGTCGCTACTTCCAGCTAAAATCTGAACATATTATGAGCAGTATCAATTATTGAATTGATTATTATCAACCGGCTGGATAATCCAACAATACGGGACTAAATTGACCGCCTGACACACCCAGCGCTCAATCACTACCCCCGGAATCAGGATGACTCTGCTTACTCGTGCGCCGCACAGCAATAGACGCTCACTCTTTATTGCTATCTGTATTTTCCTTCTACTGGATTTTGCGATCCTTGGCATTAATTTGCAGATTACCGAAGAGGTTGAGGCCGATGCGCTCGCAATCAACATCGCCGGCCGCCAGCGTATGTTGTCGCAACAACTCACCAAAACGTCACTGCAACTGCATCAGGCGGACAGCCTTCATCAGACCACTTACCGACAAGAATTTATCGAGGTGTATCGACTCTTTAGCGATACCCTGTTTGCATTTAAAACTGGTGGGCAGGTCACAGATACCCGGGATAAACTGGTTCCATTCATCGCCTTCGAAGACACCGAAGTGTTAAGCATTCTACAGACCACCGAACAAGCGTTGTCGGATCTGAAGCCTATGGCTGAGCGCTTTATTCAGGGAGATAACTCTCCGGAAACGGTTGCGGCCTTGAAATCGTCCCTCGAAGCCAATAATCGAGCAGTCCTCACACTGATGAATCAACTGACGACCCGGATCGAGGATATGTCGGGCGAGAAAACGTCACGTCTTAGACTGGCACAGTTTTTCACGTTCTTACTCGCGCTGTTTAACTTTGCACATATTATTCGTCTGTTCCGGAAAAGCAGCCAGCATTCAGGCCAGTTGATTAAGCGTCTATCTGAGCTTTTGGATAACACATCATCCTGCTTGTTGATTATCGATGACGATGGGCAGGTCTGTATGGCCAACGCCCTTTGCCGAGAGGCTTTCGGATACAGTCAACAGGACTTAACAACACTTAAACGCAATGCCATTTTCTACCCATCAGAGGATGGCTGGTTTGGGCGTCGCCAGAACGGCACCCGTTTTGCTATCGAGCTGCATGAAAAAGAGTTTAATCTGGATAATCGATTACTCTACTTAACCACTGTGATTGATATCAGCCATCATCGAGACAGGGAACGAGAGCTAGCTGATCTGGCCAATCACGATGCCCTTACCGGCCTTGTTAACCGACGTGTATTCTATGACCGGTTGGAGTTAGAGGTCGCACATACTGATCGTAATGGCAGGTCGCTGGCACTGTTTTTTATCGATCTGAATGGCTTTAAACCCATCAACGACACGTTTGGACATGAAGCAGGCGATACTCTGCTAATTACGATCGCAAACCGTCTAAAGAACAACCTTCGTATGACCGATACGATTGCCCGCTATGGAGGTGACGAATTTGTCATTATCGTGCCGGCTATTCGTGGTCCGCACGAATCCGACAGGATGATCCAGTGTTTGCAAAAAGTCATCGAGGAGCCAATTGATATCGGTGGGCAAACGGTTTCTATCAGCGCCAGCATCGGTATCACGCTATACCCTGAGCAATGTAGCTGTGCGGAGCAACTGCTTGCGACGGCAGATGCCGCCATGTATGAAGCAAAACAAGCGGGGCAATCCTATCGCTATGCGACCTCATCGGCTATAAACTCAGTGCAGCTATCTTCTCAATCATCAGATCAAGGTTTGGTAACCACGGACTAATTACCGAAATCCGCACCCCTCACATCTGGCACCACACCCGGAACCCAACTGGCCCTAATCGATCCTGAATGCAACTTCTATGTTAGTCAAACTGTTCCTCTAGTTAACACTTTGACTAATTTAATTACGTACCGGGATGTAGTAATGGACCAGAATCACAACCGAAGACTGTTTTACGCCCTGCCCCACTTCTCTTTTGCTGACAGATAGCCATTCCTGTCTGCAAACCTCGTAGAAAGCCGATGCCTTTTCATCGCTCACTACGGCCTGAACAACAAAAATAATAAACCGAAACCCGCCAGCTCAAAGAGTCTGTGCGGTTTCAGAAAAAGGCATACCCACTTTGAAAATTTCACATAAAGTCCCACTGGCGACCTCCGCCGTGATCATGATTGCGTTTTCCCTGTTCGCGTGGACCCAATACCACACCGTACAAAATGCGCTGTATGAACGTACCGAGAACCGTATCAATGAAGCCACGGTGGCTCTTTCACACCAAATCACCAACTGGCTGAATGGTAAACTGGCAATCATCGATATGATGTCGGAAACGATCGCCGACGACTTTAGTCAGGCGACTATTCAGAACACCATGAATCGGCCGCTTCTGCAGAAAGAGTTCATCCTGATTTTTGGCGGCCTGAATACCGATGGCAAACCGATATCTAACGATCAGGACTGGAATCCAGGTAAAAACTGGGATGCCCGCGAACGCCCTTGGTATGACCGCGCACGTAACCATAACCGAGCGATTCTGACAGACCCTTATGCCGATTCAGCCACCAACGACATTTTGATTTCAGCGGTCGCTGGCATTTACGACGGCCGTCAGTTTAAAGGGGCGTTTGGTGGCGATCTCAGCCTGAAAACCGTATCTGAGGCGGTCAACACCCTGAACTTCAACGATACGGGTTATGCTTTTCTGCTCAACTCCAAAGGGGACATCATCAGCCACCCCAATCCCAGCCTGAACGGAAAATCGATCAATGCATTATTTACCGGTAAACAGCCCCGTCTGAGTTCTGAGTTACAGGAGCTGGAGATAGGCGATAACACGGTAATGACCAGTTACCGCCGTCTGCGAGGATTATCCGGCAGCAACTGGATGATCGGTGTGGTATTGGAGAAGGAGAAAGTGATGGCAGAGGCCTACACCCTGAGCCAGAACGCTATCATGGGTGCTATCGTGAGTGCGATCGTAGCCTCCCTGGTGCTCTATATCATGATGGGGCAGCTGGTGCTCAACCCCGTTGCCAAACTGACCGTCATCGCTGACGGAATCAGCCGTGGCAAATTAGATGGCGATATCGATGGCACCGACCGCGAGGATGAAATAGGCGCGCTGGCAAAAGCGATCAAGCGAATGAATACCAGCCTGCATATTACAATCGAACGACTACGAGAAAGGTAACCTGCTATGTCACAGCATTATCTGCCTTTTAGCCAAGTCGTGGAGGAGATTAAACAACTGTGCCGAAAGCAAGTCAGCGGCAGTTTGTTTATCTCCACCGATTGTAATCGCTCTGCCCATGTCATCATCGAAAATGGTGACATCAATTACATCTATTACTTCAACAAACATGGCATCGAAGCACTGGATGCCATGTGTGATATCAGCAACGCGCGCCACCAGTTCCAAGAAGGCATGCTGACTGACCAACATACACCCTTACCCCCGACCCATGAGATCATCAAAACGCTGGCCGATATTGCACCTAAAGAGGTCTCCGAAGACGTTATACCCACGCCGGTCTTCGAGTGCAGTGATGCACAAAAAGCCATATTGGAAGACTGCCTGGCAGAATACATTGGTCCGGTGGCAGGGTTTATTTGTGAAGATACGCTGAACTCTGTACTAAACCTTGAAGCCGCACTGGATAAACTGGCTGCCGAAATTCCGGACGACACTGAGTCGCTTCACTTCAAAAAAGATGTGCTCAAAAAACTCGGCATTTAATCAGTACCATATGTGTCGTATACACACCGGGAAAAGCGGCTTGTCCGTATTCCCGGTATCCTGTACTTGCAGACTCACGCGCCCATACCCGTGCTCAGGATACACTATATCCGCGCGCCTTAATGACCAACAACATGGGCGAAAAGCCTAACCACGGCTATTCGATTGCACCAGTAATCCAACACCAAAACTCACCAGTACTGCACCCGCTCCTCGCTCTACCCAGTGTATTTTTCGGTTCAGCACGACTCTTACTCTCTGATGGCCAACCGCTCCCGCAACGAATAGATCCCATAGAAATACGGCTAAGACCATCCAAATACCACAAACTATCTGCTGTAGTAACGTCACATCCGGTCCCAAAATAACGGCCATTAAGCTCATATAGAACAGCGCATTTTTCGGATTGAGCAGTGCAGAGTTTATCCCCAGAAACAGCTGTTTCAATATCCCCGGCATTTGGTTTTGGTTTTGGTTTTCGTTTGAGTCCAGCGCTAACGCTTGTGGACGACTTCGTAACAGCTGCACACCTATCCACAACAGATAACCCGCCCCGATGGTTTCAATCACAGAAAAGATCTGAGGGTTGTCCCGGATTCCACTCCAGCCAAGAATCGCCACGGCGATATACACGGCATTTCCCAGCGCCACACCCAGACAGATAAAACGGCTGCCGCGAAGGTTATACCTGATCGCATTTCCTGCGATTAAAAAGAAGTCCGGCCCCGGACTCAGCAATGCGACAAAGTGAGCCAGTACAAGCGCAGGGAAAGCCGCTGGGATCAGATAATCCAATGAAGTCATATGTATCCTAAGCATCAGCCAAGTTTGGAAAACTAATACTCTATTGAGCCGATGCTAGGAAAGATTGTCGAAAATTGATCCGGATTGTTGATATTGCCGAGGGGTGGACGCCGTGTAACCCACAAATGCACGATGGAACTGGCTCTGATCCGCGAACCCCAAATCAGACGCGACATCTACGATACTGGAGCCAGAGCGCAGTAAAAGTTTGGCCTTTTCCACCCGCGCATTGCTCACGAAAGACTTAGGGGTAATTCCATAAGACTCTTTAAACGTCCGGATCACGGTTTCTCTCGCACAACCAAACTCTTCTGCCAAATCACCCAGAGAAGGAGGTTGGCTGAGATCAGTCATCAACTTTTGTTTAACCCGTACGCTCAGCTCATTCTGTCTGGACGGAACAAGCATTGGCGAACAGTGAGGAAGAAGCAATGTTAAGGCTAGCTGATCCAAGAGTTGAGCGGCATCCTTTACCTTTCCACCATGCAAGGTATCAACGAGCATCATAAAAAGACTCGATGCCGCAGAGTTCTGAATCACAATCTGATCACAACAAAAGTGAGTGACCGTTTTTCCGTATAACGGCGACAACTTTTCCCGGCACCACTGAGCGTTAATATAAAGCATATGATACGCTCTGGAGCCGCCATCAATCGGATTACAAGCATGAATCCTATCGGGTTCAATAATCACGAGGTCTCCCTCCTGTACAACCCGATCCTGACCGCCATACGTCAGACATGTGGTACCGGCAGTCAAACAACCAACAGAGAATTCCGTATGACTGTGAGCTTTGTAACCCTGGGTACTATGTCCAGTACTTCGCAGCTCCATCTGAGGTAAACCTGAGTGGCGGAAAAAGTACTGCTCTATATCTCTTACCGATTTCCCCAACCTCATTCGTTTTCCTACTTCAATAACGGTTTAATTCGGACATCATATTCTAAGTCAGCAGGACCATCTTGCTAGCCGTGCTCTTTCCCAGTAAAGTATCAGTTCTAAATACATCAAGAGAAGGGCTGACGTCCTCGCCAACCTGCCAACCTGGGCAAGGTGGTTTGCTGTTATTGCAGCGATGTGGTCGAACCGACAATAAATCAGGTCGCCCTCCAACGTCAGCTCTCATAACCTTATGGGAGCATCTCATGTTTGAAGCACATACTCTTAACGCCTTTGATTCCGAACTGATTCCGGCATCAACACCGCCAAGCAATCATACGTGTAGTCGTACCTATACCCGACAACATATACATAGCTTACGCCCACTGAAGATCTGGCTCGCCGAAGGTAAACGTAAGGATTCCAATCAATCCCTTAGCAACGTCTGGTTTATCTATATCGAATATCGAGACAACCGAGGAGATAACCGTTTTTTCTGCCTCGAACGATTACGGCAGGGACAAACGGTAGAACAACTGTTGAAGGAAGCGACTGCAACTGAACTGCAGGATCTGTTGGCATAAGCAG
>NZ_JBFGYC010000155.1:0-7381 GCF_041587635.1 Pontibacterium sp.
CGATATACATGAGGAGGATGACTGGGTGTTTTGGTCATAAATAGAGCTGGCAGTGATGAACAGGGCGAGGAAATGAAGAGCAGTGCCGAATTTGCACTGCTCGATAGGGGGGGGGCTGAAAATCAGTTGGGGTCGCGTACAACCATCAAGCGAATCTCTGTCATGTCTTCGATGGCATAACGGATGCCCTCACGGCCAAGGCCACTGTCTTTGACGCCGCCGTACGGCATGTGGTCGACACGCCAGGACGGTACGTCACCGATCACGACACCACCCACTTCTAACTCATCCCAGGCTTTCTGAGCTTTGTAGATATCTCGAGTGAAGATACCGGCCTGTAAGCCAAAGTCGGAGTTGTTTACTTCCTTGAGTGCGTCATCAAAATCAGAGAAGCGGGATAGGATAGCGACCGGCCCGAACGCTTCCTGCGTGTTTACGTCCAGATCAGGAGCAACGTTTTCCAGCAATGTCGCTTGTAGCATCGCGCCGTCACGCTCACCGCCACACAGCAGGGTTGAACCTTTTTCTACGGCATCAACAACCCAGTTGTGCAAACGGGTGGCTTCTTTTTCAGAGATCATTGGGCCGATAAAGGTGTTTTCATCCTTAGGATCACCCATTGGCAGAGCTTTCACGGCAGCGGTCAGCTTGTCACGCATCTCATCGTACAGACTGTCGTGGACCAAAATGCGCTGTACGCTGATGCAGCTCTGACCCGACTGATAATACGCACCAAACACAATCCGTGCGGTGGCATCATCCAGGTCCGTGCCTTCGTCTACAACGCAGGCTGCATTGCCGCCCAACTCCAGTACCACCGGTTTTTTACCCGCTTTGGCTTTCAGCTGCCAGCCGACATCGGGAGAACCGGTGAAACTCAGCAGTTTCAGCCGATCATCGGTGGTGAACAGATCAGCACCTCCACGGTGGCACGGCAGTACCGAGAACGCACCTTCCGGCAGATCGGTTTCAGCCAGCACTTCGCCGATGATCAGAGCACCGATTGGGGTCAGGCTTGCTGGTTTCAGAACAAACGGACACCCTGCCGCAATCGCTGGTGCCACTTTGTGGGCTGCCAGATTGAGGGGGAAGTTAAATGGCGATATAAAGGAGCATGGGCCGATCGGCACTCGTTTCCACATGCCGGTGTAACCTTCAGCGCGAGCGGTGATATCCATCGGAATCACTTCACCGTTAATGCGGACTGCTTCTTCTGCGGCAATACGAAAGGTATCGATCAGGCGGGTGACTTCGCCGCGGGCATCTTTGATCGGTTTACCCGCTTCAATACACAACGCTTCGGCCAGCTCTTCAAAACGCTCTTCAAAGCGTTTTACACAGTAGTTGAGTACGTCCTGACGCTTGTATGCAGGCATTTTACGCATCGGTTCTGCTGCCGCATCTGCCGCAGCAATCGCCCGATCAATCGCGTTTGCATCGGCCATCGCCACTTGAGTTGCTAGCTCGCCACTGAATTTGTCATAGACCGCTAGGTCCTGATTGGGCGCTTCAGGTTTATTGGCAATGAAGTAAGGGTAAGTTGCTTTAAGCATCTTGGGTCTCCGCAAAAAATAAAGTAAGCCCGGTGCGTGCACAATCGATGTCCTGCTGTTCTGATGCGCCGGACACGCCAATGGCGCCAACCAGCTCATCATTTACGTGTAAGGGCATCAACATCCGGGGTTGCTGCGACAGGGTCTGTCGCAGATGCCCGTTCTCTTTTAATCGTTCCTGCCAGACATGGGTCGCAAGCCCAAAGCTGATGGCAGTAAAAGCTTTGTCTTCGGCGATTTGAATCGAATGCAGCGGCGCGCCATTCATGCGCTGAAATGCCAGTGGATAACCTTAACGGTCTGACACAGATCTTGAGTCCCTGATGGCTGGCATCGTTACAGATAGCCGTTGCCAACTGATTTGCGATCGATGTAGTGATACTGGATTGGGAGATGAGTGCAGACATGGAGGTACCGCATATTCGATAAAAAAGGGGCCGAAGCCCCCAGTCGCCTTTTGAACTCTGTGCTCAGTGTTCTTACAGAGAGAACACGACGTTGGCCTGACCGGTACCGGAGCTTGGGAAGTACTCTCCGATCAGTTCGCCTTTACCTTCGTAGTTATCCCAGCCCAGCGCGCCAAACAGCATTGCGGTATCGTGCATACCGCCTTCGCCGGAGCAGTGTTTGGCATATTCAGGCAGCATCTTCAGGAAAGTTGCAGTTTCGCCTTTTTCCCACAGTTCCAGTACGCGCAGATCCATCTGGCGGTTGAACTCGCTGGAGATGGTAAAGGTGCCGTTGTTGGCTTCGTAGTCGTCGTTGGCCCAGATCTGATGGGAGAGGGAGCCGGATGCGAGTAGCATCACTTTGCTGTCGCTTTCTTTAATCGCTTCCATGATGGCTTCACCCAATTTACGGGATGATTCCAGGCTATGGACGGTACACCAGCCCGCAACTGACACGATTTTGAGATCCGGGGCTTCACGCATGATGAAGCGCATCGGCACAACGGTGCCGTATTCCAGATCAAGGCTTTCTACCTGATGGGAGAGGGTGAAGACATCTTTTGCCATCGCCTTTTCTGCAATAGCATCACCCAGCGCCGGGTTGCCAGCGAAGTCATATTCCAGATCCTGGATGAAATGCGGGAACTCATGACTGGTATAGTTGCCTTTGAAATGAGCGTTGGAATTGATGTGATAACCGGCATTCACCAGCCAATGGGTATCCAGCACAACGACTGTATCGGCACCGGCTTCGCGTCCGCGACGACCGATCTCTTTCAAGCCATCGATCGCTTGCTTGCGGCAACCGCTTAGTGGGCCTTCTTCTACTGCTTCGGACAATATCATGGTTGGTACGTGAGTAATTTTTGCAGCCAGTACGACTTCGCCCATCTCTCTTTACCTCATCAGTTTTTATATCGCACACTTGAATGATGGGTCAGGCTGGGGCGGATTGCCCTGTTCTGAGTGTCATTAGGTACGCTTTTAGTTATGATGTTAAGTAAATTAATTAATATGTTATCTAAAGTCAAGCGTATGAAACCTAACTCAGTGTTGTTAATTTCGTAACACTTAGCCTTTAGTCTATGTTGGCGTGATGTGATAGGGTCTTAGAGCGCTGGAAACGGGAAGTGTGGAGATCAGGGAGCGGGGCGCACCGGAGGATTCTTTGTCCAGTGCGTGCAACGTAATAGTGAAGCTGCTCTGAACGATTCAGGGCTTGAGTTTACAGAGTTCTCCGAGCAGTTCGTTGAGCTGCTCCAGTTTGTCTTCGGAAATCTGTTCAGCCAGTGCTTTGTAGCGTGCTTCCAGGCGGGGGCTGATATCTTCGAACATCTGCTTGGCCTGATCGGTCAGACTCAGCAATACACGGCGCTGATCTTCCGGGGATTTACGACGCTGGATCAGACCCTGCTGCTCCAGGCGGTTGATAATACCGGTCAGGCTGGGGCTTAGAATGCAGCAACGCTCAGCCAGTTGTTTGGATTCCAGCTCGGTGTATTCATTAAGCGCACGAATAACACGCCATTGCTGTTCGGTCAGGGAGAACTCCTGCAGGATCGGTCGGAAAAAGCTCATGGTGGCTTCGCGGGCTTTCAGAAGCTGTAGCGGGATAGAGTCTTCGAACTTACGCATGGGGACAGGGTAATCCTTAAGATATTATCTGTTCTATTGTCTCGGGATGGACAGCCCTTTTCAAGTCCGGGGCGTGTATTCATCTATATGCATCACCAGATAGTTTGCACCTTGGCTCACGCAAAACAGCAACAAGTCACCGTCATACAGATAACAGATCATAAAAATTTAAAAGAGGAGTTGTAACTGAAGTGATGATGCAGACCCACGCACTTTATGACCAGATCACCAATGAAGTGCATGCTCGTCCATTCCAGAAAGTACAGGCACCGCTCTATTTGGTGCATATGGCGATTTCCCTGTCCTCTGAGCAGATGGATGACGCCCATCAGGCAGTCTTGCAATTGGCTTCAGAGTTGGGCATCGGTGAACAGGCTAAAGATGACAGCTTCTTTTTCTTAAGTTCAGAAAAGTTTGCACTGCGCTTTGAGCGGCACAATGAGTTTTATAGTTTGACGCTGTACCACTTTGGTGCCGATTCTGAGGATATTTTCCCCCAACGCTGGAAGCCCTTGTTATGTGACGGCCGTTTGCCCGGGAAAATGCTCGCCGGTGTAGAAATCATCTTTCGTAAGCGCCGTGAAGATCCGCTTGCGTGGTGTAGAAAATACTTTGGTCAGCGTAACTTTGCGGCTGAAGAGTTTGGAGATCGCCAGCTCGCGGCCTCTGAGGTGATGAGTGGTGGCGCCACCGTCTGGACTGATTTTGCCGCGTGCGAAGAGAGTGGGTTGGTACGGGTTCTGGTGGAAGATCGTTCGCTGCAGCCGTTTCAGGCGGGTCGACTGTTGCAACGGATCTGTGAAATCGAAACCTATCGACACGTTGCCTTGTTGGCGTTGCCCGCGGCGCATGCCGCGATGCCCCTGATCACCACGTTGGATAAGCAGCTTGCGGATATCACTCACCGCATGACTGCAGATAACAAAGAGCAGCCGTCTGAAGTACTACAAGAGCTGATGACGCTGGCCGCACAGGTGGAAGAACTGTCGGCGGATACTGCAAACCGCTTCTCTGCGAGTGAAGCCTATTTCGCTTTGCTGGATACCAGGCTGACCGAACTGCGTCAGGAGCGTATTGAAGGCTTACAGACGATCACCCAGTTTATGGAACGACGACTGGAACCGGCGCGCAGAACCTGTCACGCAGCAGGGAGGCGTATCGAGCAGCTATCGAAGCGTATTGCCCGGGTGAGTGAGTTGATTCGTTCGCAGGTTGATCTGTCCATCGAACAACAGAACCGTGACCTGCTGGAAGCGCTGAATGGTCGGGCGCGTCGCCAACTTCGGTTACAAGCCAAGCTGGAGAGTTTCACCATTATCGTGGTGACCTACTACGCCTTTGACCTGATCGAACGCACCATCCGCAATACCGTGCCGGGTGAAGAGTTGCTGAATGACGTATTGATGGGGGTTAGCTTCTCGGTGCCTTTGATTGCAGGTGTGCTCTGGCTGTATGTGCGTCAGCTGCTCAAAGGGTACGACGAAGACGATTGAGTACCCCAGTCATATTCGAGGGAGTGCGTCATTGCACTCCCAGTGATTCCATCAGATAGAGTGCAGCCGTACCTGCCAGTAGCATCAATACTGTGTACGGCAGGTTAGCTTTCAAAATCTCACGGGCACTGCTGTGAAAGCGCGCCTGCAAAATAAAGCTCAGGCCGCTGAAAGTACTGCCTGACATCGACAGTGCGGTAGCGAGCACATATGACACCGCCATCAGAGTGGGGGTTGTTGTGACATCAGCCAGCAGACCGGCAAAGATCGCCACCAAGGCCAGCTGATGAATCCCCAGTATTGCTAACACCACAATGGCCCACATCACCGCTGCCGCGACAGTTGCATCAGTGCCAGTCACCGGCAGGGTAATCAGGCCCACGCCAATGCAGGCTTTTACACCGCCTGCCAGCAGCCCCGCACTGAGAAACAGTGAAACTTCAGCGCGCGCGTCAGCCAGTTTCCCGGTGACATGTCCGATCAGTTTCTTCCCTCCGGAAGTGATGCCGCTTTGCAGAGAAATCACGATAAAGGGGACCAATACCGCCAGAGAGGACACCACCGTGATAGTCGGTAGATCGGGATAGATCCACGCGATGATTAGCACGCCGCTGAGCATCTGTTCTGGGCAGGGGGTGTTATAGGTCGGGGACGAAGGGATAGCTGCGAAAATAATCCAGCATGAAATCCACAAACAAACGCGTCTTCTGCGGCAAGTTGTCGCGAGATGGGTAGATCACATAAACGCCGAGTGGCTCCAGTTTAAAATCGGGCAGTAGCTCAACCAGATCACCTTGTTCCAACTCGGAGATGATATTGCATTCGGGCAGGGCGGTAATCCCGTTATGTGCCATCAGCAGACTGAACAACATCGCCGAATTATCGGTCAGCATTCGGCTATTAAGCGGTACGCTGTACTCGTGTTCTTCGCGATCGGTCAGGGTAATCAGGTTGCGGAAACGGTGGCGGGTCAGACTCAGCCAGTTCATTTCGCGCAGCTCTTCCGGTGCAAGTGGTGCACGGTGTTTATGCAGGTACTCCGGTGTTGAGACAACCAGTTGTCGCGTCTCAAATAAACGACGAGCGATCAGGGAAGAGTCCTGTGGCCAGCCGATCCTCACCGTCACATCAATGGCACCGTCGGCCATACTGGCAACGTCGTCCTGTACACACAGATCCATCTTCAGATGAGGGTGAAACTCCATAAAGTGGTTTAACGCAGGCACAAGTACACGCGAGCCAAACAGGTTGCTACAGGCGACACGTAGCGTACCGCTGTTTTCGCCGGTCAGATGGTCGGTCAGTTCGTCCAGGCGCTCTACGCTTTGTAGTACTTCCTGACAGCCGTTATAAAAGTGACGACCGGATTCTGTCAGGCTCACATGACGGGTATCGCGGTTGAGCAGGCGCAGTTTGGTTTCGGCTTCCAGGGTACTGATCGCCTGACTGACGGCGCCTTTATTCATGCCCAGCTGATAAGCCGCAGCGCTGAAACTTCCTGCATCAACGACGCGGGTAAAACATCGAATTAAACGGAGCATATTGCTTCGCGATCCACTCATCAGAAACTCCTTGATAATCAAGATCATGTTGGTATACTGCGCGCCTATCTTGAGTTATTCAACTCCTGATGGGGCTTAAATCTAAGCCGTGTTGTGGTGGCCCTGCTGGTCCTCCCGCAACGATAAACCGTGAACCTGGTCAGGCCCGGAAGGGAGCAGCCACAGCGGTGGATTCGTGTGCCGGGATGTGGCTGGTGGGGTCACCCCCAGTTTCCCTCTCTTGTTTCCTCGTTTCATCATTCTGAAGTTTCCCTACAGTCTGTTTTTATTCGAACTTTATCTCTGAACACCCGCATTCGTTGTCATTATTTCAACTGAAATATGGATTCTGACGTTTCAGGCGCGAGTGGAGATCGTACGTTGGTGTAGCTTGCTACCGGCTGAACAAAACGTGCATCATCTCAAGGTGCTGCAAAATGTACGTTTGTTCGCCGAGCGAGCTTAGCTGTTTATATAAAAAACAGCAGTTTGATGGCGCTAATCAGTGGTACAGCCACCATTAGCAGCTTCAGATACTTATGTTTTGAGCGGTGCATAATTCCTGCGCCCAGGTAGGCGCCGAGAATGTTGCCAATCATCATTGATAGTCCTAGCGTCCACCAGACGTATCCGCCGAAGATCAGCATTGTCAGCGCAGTGGTATTGATGACGACCATCATCGGTTTGCTGTTGGTGACCGCTTGCTTAAG
>NZ_JBFGYC010000156.1:0-7356 GCF_041587635.1 Pontibacterium sp.
AGCCACTGTTCAGCCTTGATCAGATCAAGAAATATGCCGCCAATGACACCCACGCAAATCCCCACCAGCACGTACATCAGGGTAAATTTCCATCCCAGCAGGCTCAGTAATAACAGCACGGCCACTTCATTGATCAACGGAGAGGTCAACAAAAAGGCCATCGTGATACCTACCGGAATCCCCGCTGACGTAAACCCCAGAAACACCGGTATGCTGGAGCAGGAACAAAAAGGCGTGATCGCGCCAAACATTGAACCTAACAGATAACCGACACCACGATGTTTACTGGCCAGATAGTCGCGCACCCGCTCGACATTAAGCGATGCCCTTAGCCACGCCACGAGATAGATCATCACCAACAACAGGGCAAAGATCTTCGTCGTGTCTTCCACGAAAAAATGCAATGCATCCCCGTGTTTCGTGTCAGCTGCCAAACCAAATGTTTCGTACACTAACCAATCGGCAAAATGGGTAAATACCTCAAACATTCTGTTCCTCCTGGAACCAGTGACGTGTGCGGTTCACGATCATCACCAATGACAGCATCACTGGCACCTCTACCAGCACACCGACCACAGTCGCCAGCGCCGCACCAGAATGCAGACCAAACAACGAGATCGCCACCGCAACCGCCAGTTCGAAGAAATTAGATGTCCCGATCAGGCACGCCGGTGCCGCGATGTTGTGCGGCAAACGCAGTTTTTTCGCTGCCAGATACGCGATCAGAAAGATCCCGTAGGTCTGAAGCAACAGCGGAATCGCTATCAGTACAATCGTCTGGGGCTGAGTCAAAATAACTTCGGCCTGAAAACCGAACAACAACACGACCGTTGCCAATAATCCCAGCACGGACCAGGGTTTCATTCTGTGGAGGAAGTGTTCCAGATTATGCTTCTCGCCATCTTTCCCCAATCGCCTATTCAATCGATTCCGAGTGAAGATACCTGCGATAAGGGGTAACACCACATAAAGCACCACGGACAGCAGCAAGGTTTCCCAAGGCACCGCAATGTCGCTCACCCCCAGCAAGAATGCGGCGATAGGAGCGAAGGCGAAGATCATGATCAGGTCGTTGACTGACACCTGCACCAGCGTGTAATCCGGGTCCCCGTCTGTGAGTTGACTCCAGACGAACACCATCGCTGTACAGGGCGCAACACCTAACAGAATCATACCTGCTATGTATTCCCCTGCTGACTGAGGGTCAACCAGATCGGCAAACAGTACTTTGAAGAAGAGCCAGCCCAAGGCCGCCATTGAGAAAGGCTTGATCAGCCAGTTGATCACCAACGTCAGCATTAAACCCCGTGGTTTTTTGCCAACGTCCCGAATGCGGGAAAAGTCGATCTGCACCATCATCGGGTAAATCATCACCCAGATGAACAACGCCACTACAAGATTGACGTGGGCCACTTCCAATTCAGCAATGACCGCAAAAACCGTTGGTATCCAGTTCCCTAGCAGCACACCCACCGCGATACACAGTGCGATCCAAACTGATAGATAGCGCTCAAAAATACCCATGTTTATCCTTTCCTAATACGGCACGTGTTTATTGCTGCCTGCTCATCCGTTTCTATTCACAAATGAGATAGGGCAACGGTATATGCGAATTTAATCATATATGATTTTAAATATATATGATTTATCGCATATGTTTGTCTTTTGATCTTGGAAACTGATTTTCAGCCGACACGAGCGTTGTCCAAAAGTGCACCGATCTAATCCCTTAACCAAAAGGCATAACTGCGCCAAAACGATGCCCAGGGTTTATCACTCGCCCTATGATGCAGCGCAGCATTAATATACCCACCCTCGAAATCCATCTTTAAAAACCAATAACCTATTGAAATAAAATAATTTAAAAAAACTGGCACGCCTCCTGCTAACTCCATGACATCAAGTGCACCAATGGCGGTGCCAGATAAATAACCGGACAAGTACACGCTGACGTGTACTGAACACACAACCGGAACAGCATCAGGCAAAGGCGTCTGTTCTCCCAGTCAATACTGGTGCGGAACGACGTCTTTTTTATTTTTGGGTTATCAACGGAGATGACTATGTTCAAGAAATCACACTCCCTGTTAAGTCGTGTCATCAGCACGACAGTATTGGCGGCTAGTCTGGCTACAGCACCTGCATGGGCTGCAATCGGCGAACCGGAAAAGGAAGACCTGAAGTTCGGCTTCATCAAGCTGACTGACATGGCACCACTGGCCATCGCTTATGAGAAGGGTTACTTCGAGGACGAAGGTCTGTATGTGCAACTGGAAGCACAGGCAAACTGGAAGGTATTGCTAGACCGTGTGATTGATGGACAACTTGACGGTGCGCACATGCTGGCGGGGCAGCCACTGGGAGCCACCATCGGTTTTGGTACAAAAGCCGACATCATTACCGCCTTCAGCATGGACCTGAACGGCAACGCGATTACCGTATCGAACGACATCTGGGATCAGATGAAGCAATACATCCCCAACGGCCCGGACGGCAAGCCGGCACATCCAATCAAAGCGGATGCGTTAAAACCCGTCATCGAGAAATACAAGGACGAAGGTAAGCCGTTCAACATGGGGATGGTATTCCCGGTCTCGACCCACAACTATGAACTGCGTTACTGGCTGGCGGCCGGTGGCATCAACCCGGGTTACTACGCGCCTCACAAAGGGGACACATCCGGTCAGATCGATGCCGATGCACTGCTCTCTGTTACCCCTCCACCTCAGATGCCAGCCACGATGGAAGCCGGCACCATCTACGGTTACTGCGTGGGTGAACCCTGGAACCAGCAGGCCGTATTCAAAGGCATCGGCGTACCGGTGGTAACCGATTATGAAATCTGGAAAAACAACCCGGAGAAAGTGTTCGGCGTATCCAAACACTGGGCGGAAGAATATCCGAACACTCACCTGCGCGTCGTGAAAGCGATGATCCGTGCAGCTAAGTGGCTGGATGACAAAAACAACGCCAACCGTCCGGAAGCAGTAAAAATTCTGTCCCAGTCTGAATATGTAGGGGCCGATTACGATGTCATCGCCAACTCCATGACCGGCACCTTCGAATACGAAAAGGGTGACAAGCGTGATGTGCCTGATTTCAACGTATTCTTCCGCCACAACGCAACCTATCCGTACTACTCCGATGCGATCTGGTATCTGACACAGATGCGCCGTTGGGGTCAGATTGCAGATCCGAAACCGGATAGCTGGTACATGGATATTGCCAAAAAAGTATACCGTCCTGATATCTACCGCCAGGCGGCTGAAGAGCTGATCGCCGATGGTGTGATCAGTGCTGCAGAGTTCCCGGATTTTGCCACTGAAGACGGCTTCAAAGCACCGCAAACACACTTCATCGACAACATTACGTACGACGGCTCTAAGCCAAATGAGTATCTGAAGAAGTTTGAAATTGGTCTGAAAGACGATCAGAAAATCTGATGACCTGCTCCCTGCTGGCAAGGTATCGCCGGTGGGGAGCGTTTTGCGGGAGTATCCATTATGAGCCATTCATCTACAAAATCATCTAATCCGCTGGCAGCTCTGCTATCAGCCTTCCAGTGTGAAAATCCGATTCAGTCTGCGTTGCAGAGCTTAAAACAGCTCATTTTGCCTTTGATTGGCATGCTGGTCTTTCTGCTGATCTGGGATATAGGTGCCAAAAATATTCACACCTCTCTGGGTACGTTTCCCGGCCCTGCACAAGTTTACGAACAAACGCTTGGCCTGATCGACGATCATCAGGCTGAACGCCAAAAAGAGGTCGCTTTCTACGAGCGACAGGAGAAACGCAACGCTAAGAAACTGGAAAAGAATCCGGATGCCAAGATCAAGGTTCGCCCCTATACCGGTAAGCCGACGTTTTTCGATCAGATCGGCACCAGCCTGATCACCGTACTCGCGGGCTTTTTCTTTGCTTCACTGATCGCGATCCCTGCAGGCATTATGATCGGTCTGAATCAGCCTCTGTACTCCGCGTTGAATCCGCTGATTCAGCTGTTCAAACCCGTATCACCACTGGCATGGCTGCCTCTGGTTACCATGGTGGTCAGTGCGGTGTACGTCAGCAAAGATCCAATGTTTGCCAAATCCTTTATCACCTCGCTGGTCACTGTATCACTGTGCTGTTTGTGGCCAACGCTACTGAACACCGCTGTCGGTGTTTCCGGTATCAGTAAAGATCTTCAGAACGTCTCCCAGGTATTACGCCTCTCCTTCTTTACTCACGTAGTGAAGATTGTACTGCCGTCGTCCATTCCGATGATGTTTACCGGCCTGCGTTTGTCGCTGGGTATTGCATGGATGGTACTGATCGCTGCAGAGATGCTGGCTCAGAACCCGGGGCTCGGCAAATTCGTCTGGGATGAGTTCCAGAACGGTAGCTCCAACTCACTGGGGCGCATCATGGTCGCCGTACTGGTGATTGGCCTGATTGGCTTCCTGCTGGACCGCATCATGCTGCTGATCCAGAAGAAAGTGTCTTGGGATAAAACAGCCATTCTGCGCTAATTCAACCTCATAAGGAGAAGACTGATGACAACAACACATCTCGAACTGACCGGGGTTGATATTGAGTTCCCAACCCCAGACGGCCCGTTTAAGGCGCTGGACAATGTGAATCTGAAGATCAAAAAAGGCGAATACATCTCCCTGATTGGTCACTCCGGTTGCGGTAAATCCACCGTCCTCAATATTGTCGCCGGTTTATATCAGGCCACTAAAGGCGGCGTATTGCTCGACGGCAAAGAGGTCAACGAACCCGGCCCTGAGCGTGCGGTGGTGTTCCAGAACCACTCTCTGCTGCCATGGCTGACCGCCTACGAAAACGTTGAGCTGGCGGTGAATCAGGTCTTTAAGGGCAAGAAAAGCAAAGCCGAGATGAAAGACTGGATTGAACACAATCTTTCACTGGTCCATATGACCCACGCGATGCATAAACGACCCGAAGAGATCTCCGGTGGTATGAAACAACGCGTGGGGATCGCCCGTGCACTGGCGATGGAACCTAAAGTTCTGCTGATGGATGAACCCTTTGGTGCACTGGACGCCCTCACCCGTGCACACCTGCAGGATTCGTTGATGGAGATTCAGAACGAATTGAACAACACCGTGATCATGATCACCCACGATGTGGATGAAGCGGTGCTGCTCTCTGACCGTATTGTGATGATGACCAATGGCCCTGAAGCCACGGTGGGTGAGATTCTGGAGATCGATCTGCCCCGTCCGCGTAACCGTATCGCACTGGCCGATGACCCGCAGTACAACCAGTACCGCGCAGCTGTACTGAGCTTCCTGTACGAAAAACAGCGCAAACCGGACACCGGCGAAACCAGTCAAAAACCGGCAGAAGAAGAAAAGCTGGCACACAACCTGCAATCAAAAGAGACAAAAGGTGAAGTTTCAATGACCGAAACCACCGCCGACAGTGAAAAAGTTAAAGCGGCCTAAGTCCGAAGCCCCATAAACACGGGGGTTAAAGCTTAAGCCCGGCAAAGCAGCCATCTCCAAACCGGTGCAAAGGCGCACCACATTGGCTCAACCACTGCTTTGCCTGCACAGATTTGAACAAAGGCGTTCATGCCCCGCTCCTGAATTGGTGCGGGCTGAACGCCTTTTTGCGTTTTTATAGAGGGCAATCACATGCACGACAGCGGAAAACTCAACCTGCTTTCCTTTACGGGAAAGATGAAGATCCTTCATTTCAGTTGGATCGCATTCTTCATCACGTTCTTTGTTTGGTTTAACCATGCGCCTTTGCTGGGTTCTATCGCTGAATCCCTTGGCCTGACCAAATCCGAAATCAAAACCCTGCTGATCCTGAACGTAGCCCTCACCATCCCGGCCCGCATCATCGTTGGTATGCTGACCGATAAATTTGGTCCGCGTATTACCTATGCGGCGCTGCTCTTCTTCGCCAGCATCCCCTGCTTTATGTTTGCGCTGTCCAGCAACTTTATGGAAGCGGCGATCTCCCGCTTCCTGCTGGGTTTCATCGGTGCCGGTTTCGTCATTGGTATCCGCATGGTGAGCGAGTGGTTCCCAGCCAATGAACTGGGTACGGCAGAAGGTATCTATGGCGGTTGGGGCAACTTTGGTTCTGCGGCGGCAGCTATGTTGCTGCCAACCCTCGCCATTGTATTTGGTGGCGAAGATGGCTGGCGTTATGCGGTTGGCCTGACCGGTGCAATCTGTCTGGTCTTCAGCTTTATCTGGTACAAAAACGTAACCGATACACCAAAGGGCTCCACCTACTTCAAGCCGAAAAAGATTGGCGGTCTGGAAGTGACCAGCAAATCTGACTTCGTCTTCCTGCTGGTGATGAAGATTCCTATGTACGCTGCGCTGGCGCTGCTGACCTGGAAGCTGTCTCCGGCGGGCGTTTCCATGCTGTCCGATGCTGTCGCACTGGGTATCTACATCGCACTGGCGGCTATTTTCATCTACGACTGCTACAGCGCATACGATGTGAACCGTGAGATCTTCGAAAAACCGGTGCCGGAAGTTCACCAGTACAAGTTCAAGCAGGTCGCGGTATTGAATGTACTCTACTTCGCAACCTTTGGTTCTGAACTGGCCGTGGTGTCTATGCTGCCGCTGTTCTTCGCCGATGTGTTCGAACTGGACATGGTCTATGCCGGTCTGCTGGCGTCTGCTTATGCCTTTATGAACCTGATGTCCCGTCCGGGTGGTGGCTGGATCAGTGACCGATTCGGTCGTAAGAAAACTCTGCTGATTCTGACCGCCGGTCTGGCCGTGGGTTACGCGCTGATGTCGATGATCGATAGTACCTGGTCACTGATTCTGGCAGTGCTCACCGCCATGGCATGTTCGTTCTTCGTACAGGCCGGTGAAGGTGCGGTTTTTGCGGTGGTGCCTCTAATCAAACGCCGTCTGACCGGCCAGATTGCAGGGATGACCGGTGCCTACGGTAACGTCGGTGCTGTGTTCTACCTGACGATTTTGTCTATGGTGAGTTATGAGATCTTCTTCAGTGTCATTGCCTGTACGGCGGTTCTTGGCTTTATCGCCCTGCTGTTCCTGGAAGAACCTAAAGGCCACATGGCAGAAGTGAAAGAAGACGGCACCGTCGAGCTGATCGAGGTGTCTTAACCGGCACCCGCTTGTTGGGAGTCGCTGCGCTCATCCCAACCTACATCGCGCCTGTGTGTTGCGGGTTCCCACGGTCCTCCGTGGGAACCCATACAGTGGGTTCCGGCTAATCCATCGTCCCGTATCACTGTGACATATAAAGCGATATGCATTCCCACGCGGGAGCATGGGAACAAGGTAACCTACATCGCTCCTGTAGGTTGGGTCGAGCAACGCGATACCCAACACACTAAGATTGAAC
>NZ_JBFGYC010000157.1:0-7344 GCF_041587635.1 Pontibacterium sp.
TAAAATGCCTGCAGAACACCCAGATCACCCACCGGAATCCCCTGTTTACGCGCGCCGATGATCTGATCAGCCAATGCAACCACACCCCGCAGGGCCAGATTGTAGCCCTGACCCGCAATCGGGTGCAGCGCATGTGCAGCGTTACCCAAGACCGCCAGCCCCGCGCGCACCTGTTCATCGGCAACCGCCAGCTTCAGCGGATAGGCATGACGCTCACCCACGTGTACAAAACACCCGGCCCGATAACCAAAACGCTCGTGCAGGCGTTCGATAAATGCATCGTCGTCCAATGCCAGTATTTCTTCGACCCTATCGTCGGGCACCGTCCACACCAGACCACAACGGTGCTGACCACCCTCATCTTCCAGTGGCAACAGCGCCATGGGGCCTGAGTCGGTGAAGCGCTCGTACGCCACACCTTCGTGACTTCGATCAGGACTCACATTGGCGATCACTGCATGCTGGCCGTAAGACGCCTGCTGATAACCGATCCCCATACGTTCGCGCAACTCGGAGCGTCCACCATCCGCCATCACCACCAGCTCAGCGGTCAACTGTTGCACGTCGTCATTGTGCTTCACGCTCAGCCCCATCTGTTCAGCACCGGGCTGGATATCCATCACCTCTGCCGGACAGATAAAATCCACCCGCCCAGCATCTGGCTGCTGCAAACGGTCCAGCAACACCCGGCCCAACCAGTGATTTTCAACCACATAACCCAACGCAGCGACGTGCTCGTCCTCAGCATGTAAACGCGTCGCACCAAAGCGTCCGCGATCAGATACGTGGATATGCTCTATCGGACTCAGATGTTCGCGCAACGTGTCCCAGATACCCATTAGCTCATAGAGGGTACGGGCACCGTACGCCAATGCGGTGGCACGGGAGTCATAGCTGGGCTGATAGACCAGCTCACTGGCTTCCGGCATGGGAAACGCTTCAATGACAGCAATATTCAGATCCAGCTGCTCACTGGCGGGCAACAAGGCGCAGGCCAGACTCGCGCCGACCATGCCACCACCTACAATCACGATATCGTAATGCTGTTTCATCTTTCTGGCCTAGCCCGCCATCAGGGATTCGATCTCAGCAACCTGTTTAGGCACTGCAGCAGTCAGCACTTCGCAACCACCTTCAGTCACCAATACGTCGTCTTCAATACGAATACCGATACCGCGCCAGCGCTCCTCTACCTTGTCATTAAACGGAGAGACATAAATCCCGGGCTCTACGGTCATCACCATTCCCGGTTCCAGCAGACGCCACTGGCCATCCACTTTGTAGTCCCCTACATCGTGTACATCCATACCCAGCCAGTGGCCGATACGATGCATATAAAACTCGCGATAAGCACCCTGCTCAATCAGTTCTTCAACGTCGCCCTGCAACAAACCCAGCCCCACTAACCCTTCGGTGATCAGTTCCACCGAGCGATCATGGATCTCGTTCCAGGGGGTACCCGGACGGACCAGGTCAATACAGGCTTCCTGCGCATCCAGCACCAACTGGTACAGCGCCTTTTGCTCAGCACTGAAGGTTCCACTGACAGGAAATGTTCGGGTGATGTCGCCAGCGTAGTAATCCAGCTCACAACCCGCGTCGATCAACACCAGATCACCGTCGCTCAGTACATCCGCGTTTTCGGTGTAATGCAGGACGCAAGCATTATCACCACCGCCAACAATCGACGGGTATGCAGCCTGCCGGCAACGGTTCACCGCAAAATGATGGGTGATCTCCGCTTCCAATTGATATTCAGTCATACCTGGCTTGCAGATCTGCATCGCACGCACATGCCCCTGTGCAGAGATCTCACCCGCCTGTCGCATCAGATCCGCTTCATCAGACGACTTAAACAGACGCATTTCGTGCAACAGATGATCCAGCATCACCATTTCAGTCGGTGGCACCGCACCCTGACGCGCCTGTGCACGGATAGCATTGAGCCAACCACGCACCTGAGCATCAAGCGCATCGTCACAGCCAATGGCGTAATAGATGCGATCACAACCATCCAGCAAACCCGGCATCTGATCATCGATCAACCCAATGGGATGCGCCTGATCGGCACCATACTCGCTCTTCAGTCCTTCGGGACCGGCACGATAACCGTGCCAGATCTCCATCTCAGGATCACGATCCTGACAGAACACCACACATTCACCTGCTTCACGACCGGGGATCAGTACCAACACCGCATCCGGCTCGTCAAAACCCGCCAGATAATAGAAGTCACTATCCTGACGGAAGGCATAATCCACATCGCGGTTACGGGGGGCCAGCTGAGCAGAGGGCACTATCGCAATACTGTGCGGCTGCATCTGCGCCATCAGGCGCGCACGGCGTTCAGAAAATACGGACTGAGCAAGCAGGCTTTTCATAATCAGTGCACTGTTTTCTGGGGGCTATTGTTAGCAGGCGGTTCCGCTTTATTGCACTCGGCAAACAACATCAGCACCACCATACGGACGTACTCTTCCACTTCCATCAGATCGTTTTCACTGCCATCATCATCGTCAACGCCTGCCACAATCTGCGCAATCTGGTTCAGATCAGCGAACGCTTCTTTGGCTTCTTTCGACAGTGTTTTATCAGTATGTTTACCGTAGAGGCCAAAACCACTCAGAAAACCCTGGCACCACTGTCCCAACCCTTCAGCACGCTGCGCCAGACTTTGTTCTTCATCGGGCACACTCAACTCAAAGATCAGCTCGGGTGCTTCCAGCATCAACAACGTCTGCTGGTACATATCGAGCAACAACACTTTGCTGTTTTCATGCTTAAATGCGGTGATATCCATCAGATCGCAGGCGCTTTGTAAAAGCACTGCAGGTTCCAGACGGGCGCCCGCCGATAAGTGGCCACTCAATAGGCCGTGCAGCTCAGACGGAGAAACAACATGAACGCCTTCGGCAACCATCAGATTAGCGATCAGATCAAAATCCGGCAGTTCCGGTTGTGCATAAGATTCGGATGACATGGATGTGGACTTAAAACCAAGATTGAAATGGACCCGCAGGGCGGGCAATAAAAGATATAGTGCTAATCCTAGCACTTCCCCGACACAGGAGCCACGGACCGGCATTGACCCTCTGGCGGGGGGTCTTTATAGTCCGACAGTTCAGCCGTCTGGAAAATAAAATGAGCGAACAGCATTTAACTATACTGGAACAGAAAGTAGATCAGCTTCTGGCATACTGTGATCAACTGGAACAGGACAACAAACGACTGCGTCAGCAAGAACACGAGCTGAAACAGGAACGTTTACAGATGATCCAGCTAAACGATCAGACTCGCCATAAAGTTGAAGCCATGATTCAGCGCCTGAAAGCCTTGGAGCAAAGTGCATGAGCCAGGATCTAAAAACTGTTTCGATCAGACTGCTGGAAAAAGAGTACAGCATCAACTGTCCGCCAGAAGCGCGCGCCGAGCTAGAGGCTGCCGCGCAGTATCTGGATGATAAAATGGCGGAGATCCGTCATAACGGGAAACTGATTGGCCTCGAACGCATTGCGGTGATGGCTGCTCTGAACATCACGCACGAGCTGATAAAAGAACGCGGGTCGCACGAACAGACACTCAAGGATAATGTTGAGCAGCTCTGCCTGCGCATCGATAACGCGCTGAGTCATGAGACTAAAGAGCCAGAAAATACGATTGATTGAAATCTTTTCAATTGAACAAAAAGTCACCGAAATACAAACAGTTATGAAGAGTGCCTAGCATAACAAAGTTTTATTTCAAGACCTGACATACAACTCAAGACGAGTATAATGTGATTAACTCCCTGAGGTGTTCGACAGCTGGTAACGTCCCTCGAGCCGATAAGCACACCTCCGGAGGTTTCACGCAAGCATTGATGTGCATGTCCGTTTTACGGAAAGCCTAATATGTTTCTGAAGCCGCCACCTTGAACCTTCGGGTTCAGGGCCAGTACCACACCGGCACCCCGGGGAGCCTCTTCACCACACCTTATGAATCCACGTCAGCAACTCCGTCAAGATATCCGTCGCAAACGTCGCGCTTTAACCCGCACCGAGCAGTTGCGCGCAGCCAAACGCCTGCATGCACAATTATGTCGACGCCCCGATTTTATTCGTGCCCGCCATATAGCTCTGTATCTGCCCAATGACGGCGAAATAGATCCACGCCCTTTATTAGAATCTTGCTGGAAGATGGGTAAAAAAACCTACTTGCCGGTACTCCACCCCATTCTGCACAACCGCCTCTGGTTTGTACCTTTCGACCGTCAGACAAAACTCGTGCGAAATATCTATAAAATTGAAGAACCGCCGATCATCAAAGCACCGCGCCGCCCACCTTGGGCATTAGATTTGGTGCTGCTTCCTCTGGTGGCCTTTGATGCTGATGGAAATCGGATGGGGATGGGAGGCGGGTATTATGACCGGACCTTCAGTTTTAAAAGCCGGAGACAAAGCATTCCGGGCCCAAAACTCATTGGACTGGCTCATGAATTGCAGCGCGTAGAACGCCTGCCGGTGGAAAACTGGGATATTCCACTGGCCGGGATCATCAGCGATCAGGCATCTTATCTCGGTTGATAAGTGCCGGCGGTTAAACAATGTTGCTGGTCATTAGTTGCCAGCAACACTTCCTACGATTGAAGGTACATCAAAATCTGCATGGGAAATGCCGGTCATTAACGTGCCGACAACAAAAAACAACACAAGTACCGCAACTAAATCTGGACCTTTCTTCATCTGTCTCTACTTTCCGGTTATGCAGTCAAACGTATGTTTCGATCATAGGATACAACAAAGGCAGCATTCTCCCCGAACGACGAGAATAAGCAAGCCTTTTTCCTGAGATTCAAGAATTATATCGACCAGATCCGCATAAAGTTTAACAACTGCTTCGATCATGTTCGCAAATAACAACTTTGTGACAACGTTCTATAAAAAAGTTCAAAGCAATTACCACCACAATCGACAAAGTTATGACTGACATCAAGATTTGAGCGGCAATGACTGTCACCAGCATCATGCCCTATCCGGTCGGCGGACAAATTTCCCCATCCGGCTCACTATGACGCACGACGTAACTCAACATACTGCACACAAAACCCTGCCCAAAACGATCACAATCTCAGTCAAAACAGCACCTGAGCACTCACAAAACGCCCAGACATATAAGGCCTGCCCGCACCAGCAGCATACGCGCGAATCCATTAAGAACGACGGTAGCTCATCCATGTGCGAAATTTTGGTCTGACACTTCTGTTGCAGCGCGGGAGTGTTATAGTGCTTAAGGTAACTAACAAGAAAAGGCCAGTGGGGACAACGGCCGAAAATACACAGGAGTATTCTCATGATGACATCTCTGGTTCTTACCGTCATCGGTCCGGACAAACCGGGTCTGGTTGAACTACTAGCACAGACCATTGCCGACCATCAGGGCAATTGGCTGGAGTCTGGCATGTCCCGTCTGGCTGGCAAATTTGCTGGCATTTTGATTACAGAAGTACCCGCTGATAAAGCCGAAGCACTGACCGCAGCACTGACTGCGCTCGAAGCCCAGGGCTTGAAAATTGTTACCGAACGTTCCGCGGAAGCCGAAGCTACTGCAGGCCAGAGCTTTACGCTGGAACTGGTAGGTCACGATAAACCGGGCATCGTGCGCGAGATCTCACAGGCACTGGCAAAACGTCACATCAACGTCGAGCGCCTGAGCACCGAACTGACATCCGGCTCCATGTCAGCCGAGCTACTCTTTAAAGCCAGCGCAGACCTGTCAGCCGCAGCCGATACCGATCTGGACGACCTGCAGGACGCTCTGGAAGATATCGCCAGCGATCTGATGGTAGATATCACACTGAACAACTGATTTATCGGCGTGTCATGACATAAAAAAAACCGCACTCAGGCCCAGCCTCAGTGCGGTTTTTTACAACTGATCCACGCTGCTTAGAGCAGCGCAATGCCTACAGGCATGCAAACACCTACACCGCTTCCGGTACCTGACGCTGCTCTTTATTCTCCAACTGTATCAGCACAATAATCAACAGCGTCCCCAGTGCAACAAAGCCCCCGGCCAGAAACAGACCCAGGTCGTAGTTACCATTTTCCCGTGCCAGCATCCCGGTCAATGCTGGCGCCACGATTTGCGCCACACCGTAAGCGAGTGTCATTTTACCCATCAGTTTGGCCGGTTTGGTTGGATAGAAACGCCCCGCCATCGTCAGCACCAAACTCACGCAGCCGATAAAGGTACCACCATAAAACAACGCACTCAGTACCACTCCCAGCATGGAATCCGTCAATGCGGGCAGGACGATCCCTATAATCTGTATGCCATACGCCATCATCAGCGCCCGCAGGTAGCCCACCGCCCGGGCAATCCGATCCCAGAGAATGGCCGCTGGCATCACCGCCAGCCCGATCAGCATAAAGACCCACTGCCCCATTCCTTTAAGTGCTGCCTGCCCTTCGACAATATCCACAATAAAGGTCGCGCTGATGACATAGCCATAACCGGCACAGAAATAGGCAACCAGCATAATCGCCATAAACAATTGGCTCGGTGGCTGATCAACCAATTTGGCCCCGGATACAGTGACGGGACGGGTATCGGGTTGCGGCATCCAAAGCCACGCAGGAATACTCAGCAACAAAGCGCACACGGCAAACCAGATCCACTGCAAGTCCCAGCTCTGAGCCAGATACACTAACAACTCAACCACCGCCGATGCAAAAATGATCCCCACCCCAGCGCCAGCAAAATGGATACCCAGCTCGCCGCGATAATGGTGACGAATCAGCCAGTTCAGGATCAGACCAGAGGCGATCAACATACCGCCGGAACTACTGAGTCCCGAGATAAAGCGCAACACCGCCCACACAATCATATTGTCGGTGAACGCCATCGCGAAGGTGGTCACCACCGCCAACACCAGATACAGGCGATACAGTCGGTCTTTGGTGCGCAGATCACTAACAGACGCCGCCAGCAAAGCACCCGCCATGTACCCCATGTAGTTAAAGGCAGCCAGCCAACCGCCTGCAGCATCGTCCAACCAGGTTTCTGCCTGCATGATCGGTAACAGCGAGGTATAGGAAAAACGCGCGATACCGATCGTAACGATCATGCAAAGCACACCTGCGGCCAACACCTTATAACGTTCAGCACCCGATGACATAAGTGGAGTCTCATTTATTGTTATACGTAGAGGCTTGAGCCTAGACCGCTTTAAATCTCTCCACAAACGAATTATAAAGAACCAAACGTTCTCTATTATAGAACTAAGCAATCACAAGCCTCGGACCTGTCTATGGAACTGCTCGCACTGCGCACACTGAAAGCCGTTGTAGAAGAAGGCGGTATAAA
>NZ_JBFGYC010000158.1:0-7320 GCF_041587635.1 Pontibacterium sp.
GTACCGGCTTCTTTCAGACGAACCGCTTCTTCTACCGCGATTTCACAAAATGGGTTCAGAGCCATTTTTACATTGGCCAGATCTACATCGCTGTTGTCCGACTTCACGCGCACTTTGACGTTGTAGTCGATCACGCGTTTCACGGTGACTAATACTTTCATATCGACCTCTTTCAATACGTAAAGCGAATTCGATCCCGCTTTAGTATTCAGTTTTTATTGTGTTGCCCAACACCCAATATTCAGGGATACGCAACTGATATGCGCTATCCCAAAGGATGTATTTTCAGGCTGTAAGCAGGTCGGAACAGCCGGGCTGGATTCGCCGACCTGCTTGAGATTGTTGGCTTAAGCCTTAGAAAAGTTCTTCATTTAGCGCCATGATGCTT
Source organism: Pontibacterium sp. (assembly GCF_041587635.1). Lineage (NCBI taxonomy): Bacteria > Pseudomonadati > Pseudomonadota > Gammaproteobacteria > Oceanospirillales > Oceanospirillaceae > Pontibacterium > Pontibacterium sp. Next base: position 389 of record NZ_JBFGYC010000158.1, read on the forward strand.
GCGCTACCCGCTTGAATAGCTGCCAGATTGCTCTTCACACGTGGCAGCAGGTGTTCACTAAAGAACTGTGCGGTAATCAACTTAGCCTGCAAGAATTCAGGGTCACCGTTACCGGCATCCAACTGTGCCTGAGCTTTGATCGCGGATTGCCCCATGATCCAAGCACCGCAGATGTAACCAAACATCATCATGAACTGGACGCTGACACTACCTGCCGCTGCAGCGTCTTCTGCTGCATTTTCCAGTAACCATTCGCGTGCAGCCTTGCCTGACGCCACCGCTTCACGCAATGCAGCCCCCTGCGCCGCAAACTGCTCGCCACCTTCCAGCTGCTCGACGGTCGTTTCAATCTCTGCCAGTAGCTCAGACAGATGCTCACCGTTATTCACCAGCGTTTTTCGGCCCACCAAGTCCAGTGCCTGAATACCGGTCGTACCTTCATAAATGGTCAGGATACGGGCATCGCGATAGTGCTGGGCTGAGCCGGTTTCTTCGATAAAGCCCATGCCACCATTCACCTGAGTACCCAGGTAAGTCACCTCTTGAGCCAGCTCGGTCAACCAGCCTTTAACGATAGGCGTCAGCAACTCAACACGTTCGGCATGTTTCTTAGCACTTGCGTCATCCTGTGCAAACTGGCTGCGATCAATCTCCGCTGCGGCCACAAATGCAAGTCCACGCATCGCTTCAATGGAAGACTTCATCTGCATCAACATACGACGTACATCCGGGAATTTGATGATCGCAAAGCGGCTGCCGTCTCGTTTGGTACCCTGCAAACGTTCTTTCGCGTATTCAACCGCCTGCTGATAGGAACGCTCTGCGATACCCAGCCCCTGCAGACCAACACCCTGACGAGCGTGATTCATCATCGTGAACATATACGCGAGGCCTTTATGTGCCTCACCGACCAAATAACCTACCGCACCCTCGTTATCACCAAAGCTCATGACACAGGTTGGGCTACCGTGGATACCCAGTTTGTGCTCCAGCGATACACAGTGTGCATCGTTACGCGCACTCGGATTGCCGTTCTCATCCAACAGGAATTTCGGTACCACAAAGAGAGAGATCCCCTTCACACCCGCCGGCGCATCCGGTAGGCGTGCCAATACCAGATGCACAACATTGTCTGTCATCTGATGGTCACCCCAAGTGATAAAGATCTTCTGACCGGTAATCAGATAGTGATCACCGTTAGGCACCGCCCTGGTTTTCACTGCCGCCAGATCAGAGCCTGCATCCGGTTCAGTCAGGTTCATGGTGCCGGTCCATTCTCCGCTGACCATTTTAGGCAGATAGGTCTGTTTCAGCTCATCGGAACCGTGGTGTGCAATCGATTCGATCGCCCCCTGTGTCAGCAGCGGACACAAAGCGAAGGCCAGGTTGGAAGACTGCCAGATTTCATTCACTGCAGTACCCAATACGTTCGGCAGGTTCTGGCCTCCGAACTCCTCTGCAGGCGTCAGAGACGACCAGCCCCCTTCCATGTACTGCTGGTAGGCTTCTGCAAAACCATCGGTTTGCTGGACGCCGTTCTCACCCAGCTGTGGATGCTGGGTGTCACCAACTACATTCAGCGGGGCCAGCACATCGGAACCTAATTTTCCAGCTTCAGTCAGAATCACCGATGCCAGCTCGGCATTCGCATCTTCCATGCCCGCGTCTGCACAAAGCGCATCGAAATCAACCAGTTCATTCAGGACAAACTCTGCATCGCGATAAGGGTGCTTATATTCGCTCATAATCTTCCACTCGTTGCGGGTCAATATCAGGACTGACCTCTCTTTATTTTTTGCTTAATCGGTCGCCCTCACATCAGGAGGGCAACCTCCGAATCAATAGAAAGTACGCTTTTCAGCCTGCTGTGCTTTAAAGCCATCAGTCAGCTGGTACAACGCACCGTGCTGTTTATTGGCCTCAACCTTAGCCGCGAAAACATCCAGCCCTTGCGTGTCGATGTAACGCAATGCGCCACCGCGGAAACGCGGAAAACCAAGGCCCAGAATCAAGCCCATATCCGCTTCAGTCGCGGTTTCAACAATTCCGTCTTCCAGGCAACGTACTGCTTCCAGACACATTGGAATCATCATGCGATCAATGATCTCCTGATCACTGATATCAAGGGATTGCGTCATACGATCAGCAATCAGCTGACGCGCCAGACCGGCAGGTTCTTTATAGCGACGACCACTATCATCGACACCGTACTCATAGAAACCCTTGCCGTTTTTCTGCCCTAAACAATCGGCAGCCAACAGAGCTTCAGCGATGACATCCGCGTCATGCCCCATACGTTCAGGGAAACCTTCCTGCATGACATGATCGGCATGAACCAGCGTATCAATGCCTACAACATCAGCCAGATAAGCGGGCCCCATCGGCCAGCCAAACTGTTCCATCACACGGTCGATACGTTGAAAATCGACGCCATCAATCAGCAAACGGTTAAAGGCATTGAAGTAAGGAAACAGAATTCGATTGACCAGAAATCCCGGACAATCATTCACCACAATCGGTGTCTTACCCATCGCCGTTGCATACGCCACGGTACGAGCGATGGTCTGGTTACTGGTTTTGCTGCCGCGAATCACTTCCACCAGTGGCATCAGATGCACCGGGTTAAAGAAGTGCATGCCACAGAACTGCTCTGGGCGTGCCACACTTTCCGCCAGCGAATCGATCGAGATCGTTGATGTGTTGGATGCCAGCACAGCATCGTCGGGTACTGCTCGCTCCACATCAGCCAATACTGCGGCCTTCACCACTGGGTTTTCGACCACAGCTTCTACTACCAGATCAACCGCCCAGAACTCGTTATATTCCAGCGTAGGCGTGATGGCATCCATCACAACCGCTTTACCCGCGTTATCCAGACGGCCTTTATCTATCTTTCGGTCCAGCAGTTTAGACGCAGTTTTTACACCCAGATCCAGTGCTTCTTCTCGAATGTCTTTCATCAGTATCGGCGTGCCGCTAGACGCAGATTGATAAGCAACACCTCCACCCATGATGCCCGCACCTAATACCGCACTCTGCTTCACGGGTGCTGCCTGCTTGCACCAACGCTTCGACTTTTTCTTCAGCAGCTGGTCGTTCATAAACAGCCCAACCAAACTCTGAGCGGCATCAGACTGCGCCAGTGAAGTGAAGCCATCGACTTCCACATTCAGTGCCTCAGCAAAATCCAGCGTACTGTGCTGAATCACAGACGCCAGAATGACACCGGCAGCCGGATAGTTCGGATCAAGTTTTTTACCGTACTTCTCACTCAGATCCGCCAGTTCGGTTCGTACCGCCAGAGAATCAACCAACGGCTGCTGCTTACGCGCGCGGTTCTTGGCATAGCTCTTTTCACCCGCCATCGCCGCGTGCAACACAGATAACGCCTCTTGGCGCAAAACATCAGACGCTACGATACAATCTACCGCGCCCTGATCTAATGCGACCTGAGACTTCTGAGGTTTACCGGTCAACGTCCATTGCAGCGCCGCTTCGGTTCCGATCAGGCGACTCAACCGTACCGTGCCACCCCAGCCTGGACAGATACCCAAATTTACTTCCGGCAGGCCCACCCGCGCATCCGCGGCCAACACACGAAAATCCGTACACAACGCAAGCTCAAAACCACCGCCCAACGCCATGCCATTGATAGCCGCGACCGTGGAAAAAGGCAGGTTCTCCATTGCACTAAAGGTTTTGTGCGTCTCGTTAATCCAGGCTTTCAGCTCTTCCGCGGTCAGGGCGAAGTTACTTTGAAATTCGGTGATATCGGCACCCACAATAAATGCAGGTTTTGCACTGCTAACCAGCAAGCCCTTAACATTTTTAGTCTCTGCCAAGAGAGACACGGCTTCACCCAGTTCCTTCAGGGTCAGATTATTCAATTTGTTAACAGACTCGCCCTGAAGATCGAACTCAAGTTCGAACACACCGGTGTCTATGGATTTGAGGCTGACTGCCTGACCGTTATACATATTTGTTTCCTCACACGCCTATCTGCACAAAAAAAAGGGCCATTTCTGGCCCCAAGGGACATTCATGTCCTACCAGAGTGCAAACAAGCCAAAATCAGTTATAGGCTTAAAAACAGCCATCCGTGGCCAAATGGAGTAAGAATCTGACTCCAGCCCAGTACGTTTAACCCGCAAAGAAGGAGATCGGGTTAAACGCGTTCAAACAATGCAGCGATACCCTGACCGCCACCAATACATAGGCTCACAATTGCATAACGGCCATTAACTCGGTTCAGTTCGTGCAACGCTTTAACCGTCACAACCGCACCAGTTGCCCCAATTGGATGCCCCAGAGAGATACCACTACCATTCGGATTCACCCGATCACGTGGCAGATCCAGCTGCTGTGCAACGGCAAGTGCCTGAGCAGCGAATGCTTCGTTCACTTCGTACACATCGATGTCATTCACGCTGAGCTCATTACGTTCCAGGATTTCCTGAATCGCGGGTACAGGGCCAATACCCATGATCTTCGGATCAACACCCACTACGGAGTAATCAACCAGCCTGGCCATGGCTTGCACACCCTGAGCCTCAGCTTCTTCACGATCCATCATCACCAGCGCCGCCGCCGCATCATTCAAGCCAGACGCGTTGCCCGCAGTCACAGTGCCGTCTTTCTTAAACACCGGCTTAAGCTTCGCCATGTCAGCCGGCGTGCAGTCGTAACGAACATGCTCATCGGTATCGAACAACGTCACACCTTTGCGGCTTTTCAGCTCAACCGGCACGATCTGCTCTTTGAAGTAACCGTTTTCAATCGCGTTTTGCGCGCGGTTGTGGCTCTGCGCCGCCAGCTCATCCTGCTGTTCGCGGGTGATGCCATATTTTTCAGCAACGTTTTCAGCCGTTACGCCCATGTGGATGTGATTGAACGGACAGTGCAGTGCCGCAACCATTGGATCAATCAGTGCACCATCACCCATACGCTGGCCGAAACGTGCGGTTGGAATGTGGTACGGCGCAAGGCTCATGGATTCAGCACCACCGGCCACCACCGTGTCACAGATACCCAGCTCAATCTGCTGTGCTGCAGTCAGGACCGCCTGCAGGCCACTGCCGCAGAGGCGGTTCACGGTCAATGCTGGCGCTGTTTCAGACAATCCACCGTTCAGCGCCGCAACGCGCCCCAGATACATATCAGCAGGTTCGGAGTGAATGACGTTGCCGAAGACAGTTTGCCCGACAGATTCAGCAGCAATGCCCGCACGCTTAACGGCTTCTGCCACCAACATACCTGCCAGATCACCCGGTTTTTGAGTTTTCAGGCTACCGCCGTAGCTACCAATCGCTGTACGTACGCCACTTACCACAACCACTTCACGTTTCTGCATGGGACTCTCTCTGATCTGCGCCGACGCTCTGTCTACAGCAGCCTTCGCGTGTTGTTTTGACTTGGCCGAATGATTTCGTGAACCACCCGTACCAGAATGTCCTCTAGTTTCATGTGCGGGCGCCAATTCAACAATAACGAAAGCAGTCTTATAGTTAACATTTTCGGACATAAGAATTACACTAATGGCAGATTTAAACGGTTCACCCACCCATTAGCCTGTCATATGCGGACACTGACATGAGCACTGAACGCCATTCCATCTCTATCCATTTTGCGCGCACTCTGGTTGCGTCAGCGAAACGAAACGGTATTGACCACCAGAAATTATTACGCTTTGCCGGGTTAAACGAACAACTGCTGGAAAATCCGGGATTACGGATTACGCCGGACCAGCTCAGCCGAATGATGCAGGAGATGTGGCGGGTAGCCGATGATGAGTTTATGTGTATGGGGAGCCAGCCCTCACGGCATGGTGTGTTCACCCTGATGGCTAAACAAGCGGTGCGGTGCCGCAACCTACGCGCCGTTTACCACCACCTGGGGCACTTCTATAATCTGGTGGCAGACGCGTTGATTCTCGACTTTACAATCAGTGATAACGAGGTCCGCTTTTCTCTGCGCCTGACTGATCCGGACAAGGATCCGGACAATACACTCAGAGAGTTCCTATTGTTGCTGTGGCACCGCTTTCCCAGTTGGCTGATCGGTCAGCGCATACCGTTAAAATACGTGACACTCGACTTTCCCGAGCCGGCACATAAAGCCGAACATCGTCTGATGTACCCGTGTACCGCGATATACGATCAACCCGAAAACTGTCTGGTATTCAGCACCGAGTTACTGGATGAACCCGTGGTTCAGACCCCGCGTACCCTCAGCGCCTATTTGCGTCGCGCGCCCTTAGACTGGTTCAAACGACAGGCCTACTACCCGGTTTTTACCCGACGGGTGATGGACTATCTGGAGCGGGATCAGGAGCTGGCCACCACCAGCATGGATGAAATTGCAGAGGAGTTGCATGTCACTTCCAGGACGCTACGCCGAAAACTGGCCGATGAAGGCACCAGCTTTCAGGAGCTCAAAGATGATGTCCGGCGTGATGCCGCAATTCACTATCTTAGCCAGCCAGCGATCCCAATCTCCCAGATATCCCGCCAGCTAGGATTTTCAGAACCCGCAGCATTTACCCGCGCGTTTAAGCAATGGACCGGTGTACCGCCCGGCATTTACCGCCGCAGCTAACAGCCTTCAGATTGACGATGATCGCTACCCTTTAGACACACAGATACTGGTGAACATCGTTCTCATCCAACCAGCGTTCAATTTTCTGCTCTGCCAACAGATAGTTCAGATGGGCCAGACATTCACCGCAACCTAAGAAAAGATCAAAGATCGAAAGCTTACGTGGGTAAAGAATCTCCACCAGCTGCATCACATTTCGCGCTTCTTCACAGGACTTCAGCAGCAGGTCCAGTGTACCCTGTTGTTCAACAGCTTGCTGGAGATAAGCAGCCAAGCGTGCGCTGTCAAGAGTCAGCGCCTTATCATCCTGGATAAGAGCAACAGCTAATGGATCGTCA
>NZ_JBFGYC010000159.1:0-7318 GCF_041587635.1 Pontibacterium sp.
GCAGGCAAAAAAAAGAGCCACATGGGGATGTGGCTCTAAAAGCGCGTTACCAGAGCAAAGAAAGAGTAACGACTCTAAGGGAGAGACGAGTCCGTCTCAAACAGTCAGCGGAGCTTCCTTCGCTTCCTGTTTCTGCTGCAAGGCGGCCTCAGCCATCTTGCGTCCAAAAATTTCCATCACATCAGCACCTTCCGGGCTTTCACTCGCTTCATCCATCGCATCTACCATGGCAGAAACGGTTGGCAGCGTTTTCTCAACCAATTCGGTGATGTATAGCTCAGGCGTGGTACCGGTGTATTTGTGGTAACGATCAAACAGTTCCAGAGTTTCAGCTTGTAGTTCGATCGTAACGTGGGTCTTAGTCGCCATTAGTGACTCCTGCGTCTTTTTATAGTCTGTACAGTTTCCGGTTGGGCCCGGCTCCATAACCACAGCCAAACATCCGTTTACTCCCTCAATACGGTGCTGACTTGATCATTTCACTATAAGCAGTGCGTCGTTGCGGGATTAGTGCCAGAAAAATATTAACGCTAGAACCAAAACTGGCCGCATCATCAGCAACCAACTGGCCCTACAGCTTCTAGCACCGTTCACTATGCTAAAAGTCGATCATCACGCGTTATCAATATAAGAAAAAGTAGGAAGAGCAATGTCTGAATTTAACACCCTGAGTGCGATGGGCCTGACAGATACAAACATCATCAGCCACTACAAATTGAGTCGCCAGGATGAGCAGGAGGTGCTGAAAGTTTACTTTAAGCGCCCTGAAGGCTCCGCCCTGCCCGACAGCAGTACTTTTTCTTTTGAACGAAACAAAGTGGTCGCTGCCGACACTCAGGCAGCGTCTCAAAGCCGCGATAACGACGGCAGCGATCCGGTGCTGCTGGCAGCGGTAGACGAACTGAATGCACTGAATAAAAACCAGAGCAATCATGATCGTCGTCTGGCACTGGTCAATGAAATAGATCGTCTTGAGCAGATCATGGCGGCGAAGTTACGTGAACTGCGAGAAGACCTGAATCGTATCGTCTGATTTTAATACGCTCCAACCTCTCTCAAATGGCCCTTTATAGGGCCATTTCTATATCTGCCACCATCGACATGCTCATGGCGGTCCGACCACTTCCCTTAATGTGATTGCCCCCTTTACGCTCAGCTGTTTACCCTGCATCTCAGGTCACATATGAACACGGAGCAGTACAAAAAAAGACTGGTAGCCATCAACCTAAAATCACCGGACTAAATGTTTCTGCTATTCGTTTGCCGATGCTTGAACCCCATCGCACCGCCAGTGGCGTGCTGTCTGCCCCCCTTAGTACTCACAAAGCGCGGGTATCACCGGACGCAGCATCGTATTCACCCATGCACCTATTGCACTCAATCCGCTGACAGATCTAATCAGCAATATGTCTGCACTTATTGAAAACCAGACTCTGGCGCCAACACAGCTGGAAGCGCAACTTAGCGCTCGGTTTCGCTTGCTGGGCACTCAAGGACTGATTGGCATGGCACTGGCCGCAATTGACATGACTCTGTGGGATGCACATACACGCGTCCATCAGACTAACCTGGTTCAGTTGCTCGGAGGAACGAGCAAAGCAGTGTCCGTTTATGGTGGGATTGGCTACGACGGCGAGCACGGCTCCGCAGTAAGCGCAGAAACGTGGGTAAAACGCGGTTTAAAGGGTGTGAAGGCCAAGATTGGTTACCCCGATGTCGGTGAAGACCTCAAGGTCATTCGCGCAATCCGTGATACCGTTGGCCCGGATATCGCGGTGATGGTGGATTACAATCAATCGAGCGGGTAAAACACCTGAATGACGCAGGACTCACCTGGATCGAAGAGCCTACCCTCGCCCATGATTACAGCGGTCACGCTGCAATCCGCGCCCAGTCTGATACACCGATTCAAAGCGGCGAGAACTGGTGGGGTACACAAGATCTGCAGCATGCACTCGACAATAACGCCTCTGATTTCGTGATGCTCGATGTCATGAAAGTCGGGGGTGTTAGCGGATGGCTGCGCGGCGCTGCGATGGCGGCGAGCAAAAACATCCCTGTATCCAGCCATCTATGGCCAGAAATAAGCAGCCAGCTACTCAGCGTCACACCAACCGCCCATTGGGTAGAGTACGGTGATTGGTGGAATTCGGTCCTCGCTGAACCGCTACAGGTTGAAAACGGTTACTGTACACTAAGCGACAGCATCGGTAGGGGTATGGGTATGGGTATGGGTATGGGTATGGACTGGCACGGCGATATCGCCGAGCAATACCGTATCTGATGAGTTGTACGGCAAAAGGAGTTTGAATGCTGAATATCTTAGTTAATGGCGACTCGATGTCATGGGTCATCATCCCTGGCAGCCGTAATCGCCAGCCACGCTCTCTGCGCTAGCTGGGTGCCATGCAGCAGCAATTGGGGCCGGAGATCAGTGCGAATGAAGAGTGCTCCAATGGGCGCACAACACACTAAGCCGATACGACGGTTTCCATCTAGATACACCCGAGCATAGGCTGTTAGGGCAAGAGGTCGCCAAACGAGTAACCTCTCTCATGAACTGAGGGCGGCTCACCCCAGACTGGTACCCAGCCTCATAAGCTCCCTCTTTTGTCAGGGAGCCAAATTCTCACCATCAAGCACGGTGCTTAAACGCGTGGTTCTTGCTGAGTCGCACAGTGAATACTCCCGCCCCCACTGGCAATACCATCTATGGCGAGTTGTTCTATACGATGATTAGGAAACGCCCTTTGCAGCTGACGTTTTGCAGCGTTATCGGCCTGTTTGTCGCCAAACTTCTGCATGATAATTGCACCATTACAGACATAGTATCCAACATAACCTGCCGCAAAATATTCTGTGCCGTATCGCGTATTGATATCCCACGGCGTATCCAGAACGATGATCTCAAAAGAATTTCCCTGAGCATCAGTGGATGCCTCCAGAATCGCTATGTTCTCTCGTGTGATCTTGTAATCATAAGAGTCGCCATCCATCTCTCGACCGACAACAACCACACCAGGCTTAGCAAAGCGTGCGTAGAAATCTGTATGACCATCGGTAATATCCTTACCCTTGATGCCCTTCAGCCAAATAATTTTGTCCAGTCCCAGCAACGCTTTTAACTCACGCTCTGCATCGGCTTTCGACCAACCTGGATTCCGGTTGTCGTTGAGTATGCAGCTTTCCGTCATAATTGCGGTGCCGTGGCCATCAACTTCAAAACAGCCACCTTCGAGAATCAAGCTGGATTCGATGCTGCGAGCGCCGGCTTCCTGTGCGACAAAACCTGCCACTTTGGCATCAAACTCATAGTCCTGCTTTTCTCCCCAACCATTAAAGTTGAAGTCCACCGCCGCCAATCCCCCCTGATCATTCACGACAAAAGCGGGGCCTGTATCCCTGATCCACAAGTCATTCAGGGTGAACTCAATCAATTCAATGGGATGAACGTGATTATCTAAGCCACCCAATAGCTCGACAGCGTTAGCGTAATCCTCACGACTTACAAGCATCGATACCGGCTCATATTGTGCGATGGTTTTAGCAATAGTGGCCAAATTTCGGTGAACTTCGGGTACTTGTCTCTTACCCCAAATATCGTAGCTCGCAATAAAACACATCCACGTCCGTTTATGAGGTGCACTCTCGTCCGGCATATACCAGTCACTTCGCGCACCGCTGCGCAGGGATCCGCCCTGAACATGCCCCATAAAGGATCCCCCCATCAACAGGGATGTGTATTGCAGAAAGCGGCGTCTTGTAATCATCAGTTGTGCTCTTAGAAACGGTTAATATCGGTGAAAGGACATAATAGGGCTGACTCGTTTTTGCCGGCCATTAAGAAAGCTCACAGGAGCACCTCCCTATTTCCCATCGTCAATTTCATCTTGCAACGCTTCCAGCGCATCAATAATGCGCAGGAACTTGCCGCCAAACTCCGTCACTTGGTATTCAACACGCGGCGGTATCTCATTAAACGTCTGGCGCTCAAGAATGCCGAACTGGATGTTTTTTCGCAGACACTCATTCAACACCTTCGTGCTCAACCCTTCCACACTGCGCACCATTTCACCCGGTCGATTAATGCCGTTTGCAAGCAGTTGATACACCATTAACGACCATTTGCAGCCGTAGATAGTTTCCACCATCCGTGCACTACGTTCCGGCGCTGATTTTCTAGAAAAAACTTTTTCCTGACTTTTCATAAAGATGTACCAAAAAGTACCTACCCAACCAATTTGTACTTACTTTTCAAGAAGCTACTGCGTTCTTTAACCTTCAATCACACCATACATCAAACACGGGAGATTACCGAATGAAAGACCTCAACCAAACGACAGCACTGATTGTGGGCGGATCCAGCGGCATGGGACTCGCAACAGCCAGACATCTGAATTCTCGAGGTATCCATACTGTCCTGATTGGCAGCTCCAAAGATAAACTCATCACCGCCAAACACAGTCTCGATCTCCCTGCGCAAGCAGACACGCTACAAGCAGACCTATACCTGCCTGAAGACGTGCAACGCATTATCGACTTTGTAAGCGACCACACCACACACGTAAAGTATCTGGTTAATGCCGCAGGCAAGTTCACGCCAACAGCCTTCCTCGAACATGCCTCCGCCGACTATGACAAATATATGGACCTTAACCGCGCAGCATTTTTTATTTCTCAGGCTGTCGCCCGTAACATGACATCACACGGCGGTGGCGCCATCGTGAATATCGGCTCGATGTGGGCTAAACAAGCGATCAAAGCCACACCTTCATCCGCGTATTCCATGGCAAAAGCCGGACTTCACGCACTGACCCAGCATATGGCGATGGAGCTGGCGGATCACAATATCCGTGTCAATGCCGTGGCTCCCGCCGTGGTTAAAACACCGATTTACGAATCCTTTATCGACCCGAACGAAGTAGATGCAGTATTGTCTACGTTTGATGAGTTCCATCCCATCGGCCGCACAGGCTCACCGGATGATGTGGCGGCTGTTATCGACTTCCTGCTGGATGATAAAAGCAGCTGGGTCACCGGCACTGTATGGGACGTGGATGGTGGCGTAATGGCTGGGAGAAATTAAACAATGTTGAATATGGACTTCTCGCAACGGGTTATTATCGAGACCCGCTCAATGGCGTGGCTGCCCAGCCCCGCCAAAGGTGTCGAGCGCAAACCACTGGCACGTGCCGAAGCAGAATCGGGTCACGCCACCAGCATTGTCCGCTATGAAAAAGGTGCGCGCTTCAGCAGCCACCCGCATCCTTATGGTGAAGAGATTCTGGTTCTCGAAGGCGTGTTTTCCGACGAGCACGGCGATTATCCTGCGGGGACCTATATTCGTAATCCGCATGGCAGCACCCATGCACCATTCAGCGACAATGGCTGTACGCTGTTTGTAAAACTGCATCAGTTTTCCTTAGACGACCAGAAAACCGTACGGATTGATACAACGTCAACAACATGGTTACCGGGACAGGGAAACTTAGAAGTCATGCCTTTGCATAGTTTCGAACATGAACATACCGCACTGGTGAAGTGGCCTGCTGGTGAACGCTTCCTGCCTCACAAGCACTTTGGCGGCGAAGAGATACTGGTATTGTCCGGTACATTCTGTGATGAATATGGGCAATACCCTACAGGAAGCTGGCTTCGTAGCCCCCATATGAGTGAGCATTTCCCCTTTGTGGAAGAGGAAACCATCATTTGGGTAAAGACTGGCCACCTCCCTATTGAGTAGCCAGCCTTATAACCAGGCCCCGTGTGATTGGTCACTAAGGGCCGATTTAAGATCCAGCTTACGTACGCAAAACTTTCTCAGACACTGGATGCTTCAGGTGCAGCCTGAACCGCGCTTAGGCGCTTCGATTGAGTTTTCTCAGCATACATCTGCATATCAGCCGCATGCAGTAACTGCTCAGCATTACGGCCATCCTCGGGGTAGATCGCGACCCCCATGCTGTACTTAATACTGACGGTCGACGATCCACTGGGAATTGAGTCAACTAACCCTTTTCTCAAACGCTCACTTAGCGCTGGAATCTCTCTGGATGACCCAACCGGATATTGAATAGCCGCAAACTCATCCCCGCCCAATCGAGCAGCGACGTCTGACTTGCGCAAGCTGTGTAGCAGACTGCGCCCAAAAACTTTTAGCACCTTGTCACCAAACATGTGGCCGTGCATATCGTTAATAGATTTAAATCCGTCGAGATCGATCAAATACACCGCAAAACGCTGGTCATAACGCTCAGCCCGAGGGATCAGCTGATCCAGCTGATCCATAAAGAAACGCCGGTTCGCCAGATCCGTCATAGCATCGTGATTGGCAATATGGTGGCTAGCCCGAAACTGTCGCACCAGCATTACGACTAGCAATAAGCCGCTGATAACCAATCCAAAGAAAGCAGCACTGGCCGCACTTAACGTATCCGTCAGTGCATCCAGCCCGTACACGGTATCCCGCTCGTGAAAGCTACGAATATTCATCACATGCAATGGCTCACTGAACTCCACCAACGCAGCGTAAACAGCCCCTGTAACTTGTTTATTGCCAACCTCAGGTAACGCCTGCACCCGCTCATCAAGTTCCTTCAGGGTATTCAACAAACGCTGAACAAGTTCATTGGCTCCCAACGACTGCCGAGCAAAATGTGATTCGTATCCTAGTAATACAACCTCGGTGCGGTTCCAAAGGATATCAAACCCCTCAAGCACCTCATCCTTGCTCACTTCATCGACAGAATAAAGCTCGAGGCGATGAATCAGCTCACGATGTTCTGTTTCCAGTTGACTGATGGTCCAGACTGCCAAGGGATACTCATCGGATAAGGTGACCGAGGCGATATTGATTTTGAATAGGCTGAATGCAGAACTCAGGGCAAACACCATGACCAAAATACTGATCAGCACGTAGTCCTTACGGACCTTAATACGCTTCAATTATTGGCTCTCTAATATCTCAAGCTGCCAAACCATTTGGCCATGGACTTCCATCGTGTCTAACTCAGGAGATTGGTCTAAGGGAAACAAAATCCAGATTGGGCCCTTGTTGCGAATACGCATCGGCTTACCATCCATGCGTGTCGCAAGAAGCACCGGATACTTTTCAACTAATGTCAGGTCTACATCTACAATGTAGTTATTCAACGCACGCGCAGTTAATGCCTTCGGTTTTACATGACCGGACCTGAATATAAGATCCTTCAGTAAAGGTCCGCTGAATGTATGTCGATCAGTCCACGGAGTTTTCGTTTCGAAGGTATGCTGAGGAAACTCATCAAGCTGCTTGAGGCTGTACTGTTCAGATGTCTCA
>NZ_JBFGYC010000160.1:0-7311 GCF_041587635.1 Pontibacterium sp.
ATTCCAGTTCGAAAGCTTCTCATTGGAGTATGTCTCCCGCCATTTTCTTGATCGGGGCAAGCTGATCGATCACGTCGAGCAACGTGGTGATGAGATCCAACGGTTATACCATGAAGATAAACCCGCTTTAGCGCGATACAACCTGGAAGATTGCCGGCTGGTTTGGGATATCTTTGAAAAAGCGCAGCTGCTGCACTATCTGGTGGAGCGGGCGCGTTTAACCGGTTTACCGTTGGATAAAGTGGGCGGTTCAGCGGCAGCATTTGATAACCAGTATCTACCGCTGATGCATCGAGAGGGGTATGTCGCCCCCGAATATGCCTCGGGGCAATCCGGTTTAGACGCCCCCGGTGGTTATGTTATGGATTCCCAGCCAGGATTGTTTCGTCAGGTATTAGTGCTGGACTTTAAAAGCCTGTATCCGAGTATTATCCGCACCTTCAAAATCGACCCGGTTGGGATGGCGGAAGGCCTGAAAGAGGGGGCTGACACTGAGTGTCTGGTGCCGGGATTTAATCACGCTATTTTTGACCGCAGCAACAGTATTTTACCGGGGTTGATCGAAGGTCTCTGGCAAGCGCGTGATCGGGCTAAACTGGAGCAGAACCAGCCGTTGTCACAGGCGATCAAGATTATTATGAACTCATTCTATGGTGTGTTGGGTTCCAATGTATGCCGGTTCTACGATCAACGTCTTTCCAGTTCCATCACACTGCGTGGTCATGAGATTCTGACCCGTACTAAAACCTGTATTGAAGAGCAGTTTAATCATACGGTGATCTATGGTGACACCGACTCGGTATTTGTCTGGCTGGGTGATGACTATCCCCAGGAGCAGGCCGATTCCCGTGGTCGTGAATTGCAGGACTACCTCAACGCATGGTGGCAGCAGGAGTTAAAAGAGCGGTTCGATCTGCCCTGTTATCTGGAGCTTGAGTACGAAACCCATTACAGCCGTTTCCTGATGCCACGTATGCGTCATTCGGAAAAGGGCAGTAAAAAGCGTTATGCCGGTCTGCAATGTTTGAGTGGCGGTGAAACGCGCATGGTCTTTAAAGGACTGGAAAATGTCAGGACCGATTGGACGGCGCTCGCACGTGATCTGCAACAGGAGCTGTATGAACGTATTTTCCGCGAGCAGCCGTGGCAGGCGTTACTGAAGGAGCGGGTCGCAGCCGTGAAGGCAGGGGAGCTGGATGACCAGTTGATCTATCGTAAACGTATCCGACAACCGCTGGCAGAATATACCCGCAATCGTCCGCCTCATGTGCAGGCGGGACTGAAAGCTGAAAAACGTTATCAGGAGCAGGGCATACCCAGCCCGTTTAGACCGGGTGTTCATGTGGAATATGTGATGACCGTCAACGGGCCAGAACCACTCGAGTTTTTACGTTCACCGATCGACTATCAACATTACATCGATAAACAGGTGCAGCCGGTGGCCGATACCATACTCACCTTTATCGATGAGGACTTTGATCGACTCACGGCGCCGCAATACCGCTTATTCTGAAACTGAGCGGTTATTGATATAACTTCGGGAACCAACGGTGATAATCCTCTATAGTGATACAAATGGCATGCGTTTGATTTGTTTTTTTGTATCTCTATGGGGTGGTCAATGTCTGAAACTTATTCGAAAGAACTGCAGGGTGTGGACTGGTACGGACGAGATCTCTACAAAGCCGACTTGGCGGGGGCAGACCTGCGCGGGGCGAATCTTGGTGAAGCCGATATTAGCCATGCTTGTCTGAAGGGGGCCGATCTGCGTGAAGCGGACCTGTCTGGGGCCAATCTCTATAAAACAGACCTGTCCGGGGCGAACCTTCAAGGGGCGACAATTCGTGACGCTGATCTGTTTCACGCCATTCTGGATGGCGCGGATTTTACCGGTGCCTGCCTAATCAAATCCAATCTCAATGCCAGTTCAGCGCGCAGTTGTTGCTTTGATAAGGCTGACTTCTATGAAGCCAGTCTCTATAACGTGGATCTGACTGATGCGCATATTCACGGGGCAGACTTTTTTCATGCGGATCTGTTTCATGCCCGATTGCATCGTACCGATCTGACGGGCAGTGACCTGACCGACAGCTATCTGACCAATGCTGAGCTGGTGGATGTGGTGTTGGACGGTGTCGATTTAAGCGGCGCGGCTATGCCCGATGGCACTGTGTGTGCGCCGGGCTCCATTGGTGAATGTAAGCCAAAAGAGAGTGACATGATGGGCTTTCCGCCGATTATGCCGCCGTTCTGACAGTCTCTGGTACTGAGACTAAATAATAAAGTTATAAGCTTCAGCGGCGTGTTTTTGGGCATGACCTTCCAGTGTGCGGATCACGTCCGGTAGCTGGTCAGCAGGTACTGGCTTGCTGTATAGATAACCCTGAATTAAGTCACAATCCAAGCTTTTCAGATAATCCAGCTGGTCGTAGTTTTCCACCCCTTCGGCCACCAGTGTCAGCCCCATACTGTGTGACATGGCGATGATTGCTTTGACCAGTGAGGCATCATCCTCATCATCGGGTAGATCCCTGACAAAAGCACGGTCGATTTTAAGCTTATCGATAGGGAAGCGTTTGAGATAACTCAGTGATGAGTAGCCGGTACCAAAGTCATCGATGGCCAGCATGACACCCAGTGCTTTCAGTTCATTGAGCCAGGTAATCGCTTCCTCTGAGCCGTCGAGAAACATGCTTTCGGTGATTTCGATGATCAATTTGCTGGGATTCACTCCGGTTCTATCGATCAAGGCCTGGGCTGCGATGGCATTGAAGCCCAAGTGGCGCTGGCTGCTGGAGATATTGATCGCGACCGATAGATCCGTCAGCCCAAGTTCACACCATGCTTGCATCTGTTGGCACGCATGTTCAAAGACCCACAACCCCAGTGGTTGAATCAGTCCGGTTTCCTCGGCCATCGGTATGAACTCGGCCGGGCTGATAATGCCGCGCTCCGGGTGACACCAGCGCACCAGTGATTCAACCGCTTCAACGGTACCGCTTTGAGTGTTCACAATCGGTTGGTAGTAAAGTTCGAACTCGTTGTTCTGTAGTGCCAGACGTAATGCTTGTTCCAATTCGGTGCGATTTTTCACCTGATCACGCATCTCGGCGTTAAAAAACTGGTATTGATTACGACCGCGTTCTTTGGCTTTGTACATTGCCATATCGGCGTGGCGGAGCATGGTATCTGCGCTGGTTGAATCGTCAGGGTAGAGTGAAATGCCGATGCTGGCGCCGATATAAATTTCGCGCTCTTGAAGGTCAAAAGGTTCGCGCAGACAGTCGATCAGGCGTTGGCTGGTAGCCGCGGCGTGTTCGGTGGAATGGAGTGTCTGAAGAATCACCACAAACTCATCACCACCAAAGCGGGCGATGATATCTTCGTCGCGGATTTCGTGACGTAATCGTTTAGCAACCTGCTGCAGCAATGTGTCGCCCACAGCATGACCCATTGTGTCATTCACGGCTTTGAAACGATCCAGATCGACAAAGAGCAGAGCGGAGCAGTGCTGATTATTGTGGGCATTAAGTACCGTATTCTGAAGCTCTCCTTTTAGCATGGTGCGATTGGGCAGGCCAGTGAGGGCATCAAAGTTGGCTTGTTGCCGGATTTTGTACTCTTGTTGTTTGCGTTGGGTAATATCTGAGAACACGGCGACATATTGTTGTACTTTGCCCTGTGCATTTTTGATAGCGGACACGGACAACCACTGGGGGTATACCGATTGGTCTTTGCGTTTATTCCAGATCTCTCCTGACCATTGGCTGTGTTGGTTCAGGCTGGTCCACATGTTGGCGTAGAACTCATCGGTTTGCTGATCCGAACGCAACAGGTTCGGTGTTTTGCCTCTGACCTCTTCCAGTGTGTAACCGGTGATCCGGGTAAACGCAGGATTGACTGAGATGATGCGGCTTTTGGCATCAGTAACCAGTATCCCTTCACGGGTGGTTTCAAAGACGGCTGCGTTTAGGCGTAGCTCGTCTTCCGCTTGTTTCTTCTCAGAGATATCGTCCTTGACCGCTACATAATGGGTAATTTCATTCGCATCGTCGCGCAATGATGAGATCGTTGCGGATTCCCAGTATAAGGTTCCGTTTTTATGCTTGTTGCGAAAGATCCCCTGCCACTCCTGTCCGGAAAGCAAGGTCTTCCACATTTGGTGATAATCACTGTCTGTATGGTAATCCGAACGGAATATTCGGGGATTGGAGCCGATCACTTCCTCGTTGGTATAGCCGGATGTCTCCTCGGCTTTTGGGTTGATATATTCAATATTTCCATTGAGGTCGGTAATGACAACAGATACCGGGCTTTGTTCTAAAGCACGGGATAGTTTGCGTAGCTCCAGTTGGTTGTGGCGTGAGTGGGTCACGTCAATGCGTACCCAGACTTCACCACCTTCCGCGGTGGGCGTTTCGTTGCTTAGATAACAGTGGCCATTACTGAGAATTTGTAAGTTATGCCGATGGGTGTTTCCGTCGTGGGATGCGAGGACCGTTTGTTCAATATAGGGTTCGATTTTATCCAGCAGTTCCTGACGACTGATGCCGACTTTCAGTTCTTCTTTTAGCCACGGATAGCAGAGGCTAAATGGTTTGTTAAAGAGCACCAGATTGCCAGCGTGATCAAATAGCGCAAAGGCTTCATTGAGGCTGTCTACACCGTCACGCAGGCGCAAGCGTGCTTTCTCGGCCGACTGGTGAGAAATGGCCAGCTTCCGAAATAGAGCCCCCAGCCATAACAACAGCAACGAGCAGATCGCCAGTAAAAGGAGGCTGTAATACTCACCTTGTTTAATTTCCTGTGCCCGGTGAAATTGGTATGCCTGATGCAGTTGGCTGAAGGTTTTTTCGGAGGGGATTAACAGATAGTCTTCGTGTAATTTAGACAACGCCTGTTGCGCGTTGAGATTGCCCTGAATATGTAGATTCAGGTTACGAATGAAAAAACGTTGGTCGGGATTGGTAGAGTTATCAGCCCTCAGCTGTTCAATTGCGTGTGACACATCATCTGCATTCAGGGTGCTATGAAAAATATAGTGTCGGTAAAGTTGGTTGGCAATCGTCAGGACTTGGTCGCTGTTATGGTGATCAACCTGGTGCAAGTCGTCGATTAACTGAGGAAGATAATTCAGGCCATTACGGACGATAGCCGCGGCCGTTTTAATACGTTCGGTCTGAGTAATTTTAGCTTCTATTACGGTGGCGTAAGCGCTGAGTTTAAGGTCAAAGTCTGGACTTAGCTGTCCGTAAAATTCAGCTTGCCGATCGATGAGCTGGGCTTTGAGCGCACGAATCTCTGCTGTCGTTTGTGTGACAGGGTCATAGTTCTGTTGTTGCAGGGAGCTAATCAGAAGAATTTCCCGATCCAGTCTGCCGTCTAACTTCTGAACTTCCAGCAACAGATTCGACCTTTGCTTATTCAAATACAGGTCGCTGTCGTAGATAACAAAGAACAAGCTGATCACAAAACTGATTGCCAACAGCGGAACGAGAAAGACCGATAAACGTGGACTCTTCATGGTGTCAGCCTTGGGTGTTCTCCTACGAGGGAATGCAGGAAGATGATGATGGCGTCTGTGTGATTATCCGGAATCTCCCGACCGAGTTGGTAGCGGGCCATGAGCCGGATAGCCTCTTGCAGCGTGGAGACTGAGCCATCGTGAAAATAGGGGGCTGTCTTGACGGCGAGTCGCAGGCTGGGCACTTTGAACAGATACTTATCTTCAAGCTCTCCGGTCACGCTATAGCGACCGTAATCCGGAGTGTTGATTGGCGTACCGCGTTGTTGGAAGTAGCTCTGTACATTATTCACCGCACCCAGATACGCAAACATATTGCCTCCTACGTTTGCGCCTTGATGGCAGCTGATACAACCATAGGATTTGAACAACCGGTATCCCTGAATCTGTTGTTCGGAGAGTGCTTGAGCCTCCCCTTTGAGCCAGCGATCAAATGGTGAATGACTGGTCAGCAGCGATGCTTCGAACGTGGCAATGGCATCCCGGATATTGTCGGCAGTGAGACCGTCAGGATATAGACGCGCAAAGCGTTCACTGAGAGGACGATCATGGCTTAGTTTGTGGGTGATATCGGGCCAGTTGCTATTCATCTCAACCGGGTTATGTACCGGTCCGTTGGCTTGCTCACGAAGATTGAGCGCCCGGCCATCCCAGAACTGCATAAAGTTCAGAGCACTGTTGTACACCGTAGGGGCATTCGCGGACCCCAATGCATCATTGACACCGCGGGAGACGGGTTGGTTATCTGTGCCACCCTTGGAAAGGTTGTGGCAGCTAGCGCAGCTAATGCTGTTGTCTTTAGACAGACGGACATCGTGAAATAAAGATTCGCCCAGTTCTACTTTCTGAGACGAGAGATTCTGGGCTGCAAGAATGGGGTTGATCGGCTCGTGCCTTAAATCAAAAGCCGATAGCTCTGGAACCCAGAATAGAAGCGAGACAAATAGGTACCGCCTTAACCTTTCTACCACTCTACTCACCATCAAGTGACCACTTAGTAACTACTTCAAGACTCACTATATTAGTAGAGTCTAAATTGAATGTTAATGCCAGTGTATAACTAATTACAGTGTTATGTGGATGGCAGAAGTGAGGGTTATTTGATTATTGTCAAGCATCCCTCCGATCGGTTGTAGAAACCTCCTCTCGGCTTAGTAAAAAATAATTGGCGCCCTGAATCAGGGAGTGGTTTTTACTTTCGATCCAAAACGGGGCGCATGTTGTGAATGGTGTTTTTTGTCTTTGATTTATATGGATTTAATTCTTTAGGTTTGTTGCTTGTTTTTGGTGCATGAGTTGGCTTTTTGCACTAGTTTGGATGCTTGATATTTATCAAGGACGCCTTGTATTTCAACGGGTTAATTAAAGGCTCTACTTAGTCTGGAGAGCTGGAATATGACCACGCACGCACAAGATATTATGAGTCGGGAGCTGTTTACTGTTAGCCCCGAGATGTCTCTTATCGATATGGATAAAGCGCTATCCAGTCGTAAAATCAGCGGTGCTCCGGTGGTAAGCAATGGTGAATTAATCGGGATTGTGACCAGCACGGACATTGGTCGTCGTTTTTCCAGCAACTTAAAAACTGAGGCGGGTGAGACCAGTTACTACTGGCATAGCAACGGGACGATGACAAACCTGATTGTGGGTTCCGAAACGGCTGCCGGTGATCTGGACCCACGTCGGCTACCTGCCGTCGGGCGAGGACTGCGGCGTGTGGGGGACGCGCACCGACACCCCCGACTCGCTCCAGAACATCAAGTCCGGCTCCCGGCGGGCCGAGCTCG
>NZ_JBFGYC010000161.1:0-7309 GCF_041587635.1 Pontibacterium sp.
CCCATACGGTCCATCTTATTGACGAACACCATACGGGGTACTTCATATTTATTCGCCTGCCGCCATACAGTCTCAGTCTGAGGCTGCACACCGGAAGATGCACAAAGCACAACCACAGCACCATCCAGTACTCGCAGAGAACGCTCTACTTCAATTGTGAAGTCAACATGCCCCGGTGTATCGATGATGTTGATACGGTGGTCTTCAAACTGCTGATTCATCCCTTTCCAGAAACAAGTAGTCGCAGCAGAGGTAATGGTAATACCTCGTTCCTGCTCCTGCTCCATCCAGTCCATGGTAGCTGCACCATCGTGCACCTCACCAATTTTATGGGATAGACCGGTGTAGAATAAGACACGCTCAGTGGTAGTGGTCTTGCCAGCATCTACGTGCGCACAAATACCGATGTTACGATATTGTGCGATAGGAGTTTTACGAGCCACAACTCAATCCTCAGCAGCTTAGAAGCGGTAGTGAGCGAATGCTTTGTTCGCTTCAGCCATGCGATGAACGTCTTCACGTTTCTTCACAGCAGCACCACGACCTTCTGCAGCATCAGCCAGCTCACCAGCCAGACGCAGCGCCATGGATTTTTCACCACGACCGCGAGATGCATCTACCAACCAACGCATAGCCAAGGCCATACGACGGCTAGGACGTACTTCAACAGGAACCTGGTAAGTAGCACCACCGACACGGCGGGACTTTACTTCGACCATAGGCTGAACAGTTTCCAGCGCTTTGTCGAAGATTTCCAGAGGATCCTGGTCAGAGCGCTCCTGGATTTTGTCCAGTGCTCCGTACACGATTTTCTCAGCAACAGATTTCTTACCGCTGATCATTACGTGGTTGATAAACTTTGCCAGAATTGTGTTACCGAATTTCGGATCCGGCAGAATTTCGCGCTTCGCAGCAACTCTTCTTCTAGGCATTGATAAGCCCTCAAATTTAAAAAGGTCTTCAGGTATTCAGGTAGTCAAACGACACCCGCCTTACTCTTATCCTGTCTGGTTTAGCGCGCCAGCGGCCTACTTAAAGACCGCTGCTTAGCCTCGCCATTAGGGATGGCGATTAAGACTTAGGACGTTTGGTACCGTACTTGGAGCGGCCTTGTTTACGATCATTCACACCGGAGCAGTCAAGAGAACCGCGAACAGTGTGGTAGCGTACACCCGGAAGGTCTTTTACACGACCACCGCGAATCAGTACAACGGAGTGTTCCTGCAAGTTGTGGCCTTCACCACCGATGTAGGAAGTCACTTCAAATCCGTTGGTCAGACGAACACGGCATACTTTACGCAATGCTGAGTTCGGTTTCTTCGGGGTAGTAGTGTAAACACGGGTACACACGCCACGGCGCTGTGGGCATGCCTGCAGAGCAGGAACGTCACTTTTTTGCACCTTACGTTTACGAGGCTTGCGCACCAACTGGTTAATAGTTGCCATTATTTAGCAAACTCCACGTTTTGATGGGCACCATAAAAAACTGGATTGAAATTAATCCAGTCACAAAAGGGGCCGGAATTGTACTCAATTCCGACCCATAACGTCAAACATTGAATAAAATTTATTCAGCGTCTGGCATTGAAGCGTTCAGTGCTTCGGTCAGTGCCTGTTGCACTTCTTCCGCACTCACGGTTGCAGAACCCGTTTCCGGCTGCGCTTTCTTACGTTTGCGCTCGGCATGGTATGCAAGACCGCTACCTGCAGGGATCAGACGACCCACAACAACGTTTTCCTTCAGACCGCGCAGGAAGTCCTGCTTGCCGGTTACCGCACCTTCAGTCAAGACTCGAGTAGTCTCCTGGAAAGATGCCGCAGAGATGAAGGATTCTGTCGCCAGAGAAGCCTTAGTGATACCCAACAGGACTCGTTCAAACTTCGCAGGAATCTTACCATCTGCTTCCAGCTGAGCGTTCTCAGCCACAACAGCCTGGTATTCAACCTGATCACCCGGAATAAAGGTCGAGTCACCGGATGACAGAATCTCAACTTTGCGCAACATCTGTCGAACGATAACTTCGATGTGCTTGTCGTTGATGATTACACCCTGCAAGCGGTAAACGTCCTGAATTTCGGAGGTGATGTATTTTGCCAGTTCACCCACACCCAGTACACGCAGAATATCGTGCGGGTTGGATGGACCGTCAGAAATAACCTCACCCTTTTCAACCTGTTCGCCTTCGAAGACGTTCAGGTTACGCCATTTCTGGATCATGATCTCAAACGGATCACCGTCCTTCGGACTGATAACCAAACGCTTCTTACCTTTGGTTTCTTTACCGAAGGTGACGGTACCGGAGATCTCCGCCAGAATCGCGGACTCTTTTGGCTTACGCGCTTCAAACAAGTCAGCTACGCGTGGCAGACCACCGGTGATATCCTTGTTGACCGTACCTTCCTGAGGGATACGTGCCAGTACATCACCTGCCTGTACCTCAGCGTTTGCCGCCAGGTTCAGGATCGCTTTAGCCGGCAGCAAGTACGTCGCCGGGGCACCGTTGGTCAAGATGATATCTTCGCCGTTAGCATCAACCAGTTTGATCAATGGGCGGATATCTTTACCCGCCTGCGGACGGTCTTTCGCATCGAGAACCTCGATGGTGGACAGACCTGTCAACTCATCCGTCTGACGCTTAACAGTGATACCATCTTCCATCCCTGCAAACTCAACCTTACCACCGACTTCAGTGATGATTGGGTGAGTATGGGGATCCCAGTTAGCAACGATGTCGCCAGCGTTCACTGTCTTACCGTCTTTAGACTTGATCACGGAGCCGTATGGCAGCTTGTAGCGCTCACGCTCACGGCCGTGCTCATCGGTCACACCCAGTTCACCAGAACGAGAGGTTGCAACCAAAGCACCGTCAGGGCGCTCGACATACTTCAGGTTATGCAGACGAATCTCACCGCCGTTCTTAACCTGTACGCTGTCTACCGCAGCCGCTCGGGATGCAGCACCACCGATGTGGAACGTACGCATGGTCAACTGTGTACCTGGCTCACCGATAGACTGTGCAGCGATAACACCCACAGCTTCGCCCGGATTAACCTGATGGCCACGACCCAGATCACGACCGTAACAGCACGCACAAATACCATGACGTGTTTCACAGGTAATTGCACTGCGAACGATCACTTCATCGATTGAGGAGTATTTCTCGTCGTTTTCCAGCAGATGAATCCAAGCTTCGTCCATCAACTCGCCGTTTTCGATCAGAAGATTACCTTCCGGATCCAATACGTCACGCGCGATTACACGACCCAGAATTCGATCACCCAGACCCACTACAACGTCGCCACCTTCAATCAGCGGCGTCATCAGCAGACCTTCTTCGGTACCACAGTCGTGCTCAGTGATCACGTTATCCTGTGCCACATCTACCAGACGACGCGTCAGGTAACCGGAGTTTGCTGTTTTCAGTGCGGTATCAGCCAGACCTTTACGAGCACCGTGGGTCGAGATGAAGTACTGCAGTACGTTCAGACCTTCACGGAAGTTCGCGGTGATTGGCGTTTCGATGATCGAGCCGTCCGGCTTCGCCATCAGACCACGCATACCTGCCAGCTGACGAATCTGCGCTGCACTGCCTCGTGCACCGGAGTCAGCCATCATGTAAACAGAGTTGAAAGATTCCTGCTCAACCTCTTCACCGTCGCGGTTTATAACCGGCTCAGTCCTTAGGTTGTCCATCATCTTCTTCGCCAGCAATTCGTTAGCACGGGACCAGATATCAACAACTTTGTTGTATTTCTCGCCCTGTGTTACCAGACCGTCTGCGAACTGACGCTCAATCTCTTTAACCTCTGCGTCAGCTTCACCGATGATGTCCACTTTCTCATCCGGTACAACGAAGTCGTTCACACCGATGGAAGCGCCGGACATCGTCGCCTGACGGAAACCCATATACATCAGCTGGTCAGCAAATATAACGGTATCTTTCAAACCACAACGACGGTACGCCTCATTCAACAGGCGAGAGATCGCTTTCTTCTTCATGTTCTGGTTGACCAGCGCATATGGCAGGCCAGCGGGAACAATTGCAAACAACAGAGCACGACCCGCAGTGGTTTCTTTTACTTCCGTGCGGGTTTCAACATTACCCTGAATATCGCGGATAGTTTCGGTGATACGCACGCGAACTTTCGCCTGCAGAGACACCTGACCGGCACCGTGTGCACGCTCTACTTCCTCAATATTGGAGAAGACCATGCCCTCGCCCTGGGCATTTACACGCTCACGGGTCATATAGTACAGACCCAATACTACGTCCTGAGACGGTACGATGATTGGCTCGCCGTTCGCAGGAGACAACACGTTGTTGGTGGACATCATCAGCGCGCGAGATTCCAGCTGCGCTTCGATTGTCAGCGGTACGTGTACCGCCATCTGGTCACCATCAAAGTCAGCGTTGTATGCCGCACAAACCAGCGGATGCAGCTGAATTGCTTTACCTTCGATCAGTACCGGCTCAAACGCCTGAATACCCAAACGGTGAAGGGTTGGTGCTCGGTTCAGCAGTACCGGATGCTCGCGGATAACTTCATCGAGGATATCCCATACCAGCGGCTCTTCACGCTCAACCATCTTCTTCGCAGCTTTGATGGTGGTCGCGTGACCACGCAGCTCCAGCTTGGAGAAGATAAATGGCTTGAACAGCTCCAGTGCCATTTTCTTAGGCAGACCACACTGGTGCAGACGCAGGTAAGGACCCACTACGATTACGGAACGACCGGAGTAGTCAACACGTTTACCCAGCAGGTTCTGACGGAAACGACCCTGCTTACCTTTGATCATGTCTGCCAGAGATTTCAGCGGACGTTTGTTCGAACCAGTAATGGCACGACCACGACGACCGTTATCCAGCAATGCATCAACGGATTCCTGCAACATACGTTTTTCGTTACGTACGATGATATCCGGTGCATTGAGATCCAGCAGGCGCTTCAGACGGTTGTTACGGTTAATAACACGACGGTACAGATCGTTCAGATCAGATGTCGCGAATCGACCGCCATCCAGCGGCACCAGAGGACGCAGATCAGGTGGCAGTACCGGCAGTACTTCCATGATCATCCATTCTGGGTTGTTGCCAGACTTGAAGAAAGCTTCCAGCAACTTCAGACGCTTGGACAGTTTCTTGATCTTGGTTTCAGAATTTGTCTGTGGCAGCTCTTCACGCAGGATCTGGATATCGCCTTCCAGGTCGATCGATGCCAGCAGCTCTTTCACCGCCTCTGCACCCATACGCGCGTCGAAGTCATCACCGAACTCTTCCAGTGCTTCGAAGTACTGCTCATCGTTCATCAGCTGACCGCGTTCCAGGGTAGTCATACCCGGATCGATCACAACAAATGATTCGAAGTACAGAACACGTTCGATATCACGCAGCGTCATATCCAGCATCAGACCGATACGGGACGGCAGTGATTTCAGGAACCAGATGTGCGCGACAGGAGACGCCAGCTCAATGTGACCCATACGGTCACGACGAACTTTTGCCAGGGTTACTTCAACGCCACACTTCTCGCAGATAACACCACGGTGCTTCATGCGCTTGTACTTACCACACAGGCACTCGTAGTCTTTTACCGGGCCAAAAATTTTGGCACAGAACAGACCTTCGCGCTCAGGCTTGAAAGTACGGTAGTTAATGGTTTCCGGCTTTTTAACCTCACCATAAGACCAGGAGCGGATCATCTCCGGTGACGCCAATCCAATACGGATGGAGTCAAACTCTTCAGACTGGCCCTGAGATTTAAGCAGATTCAGCAAATCTTTCATTATTTCTGGCTCCTCACGGAGTTAATGCCTGGGGCCACCAAGGTGACCCCCGCCTGATTTCGGTTAAGCCCTTATTCGCTTTCCAGCTCGATATCGATACCGAGGGAGCGAATCTCCTTGATCAACACGTTGAAGGATTCCGGCATACCCGGCTCCATACGGTGATCGCCATCAACGATGTTCTTGTACATCTTAGTACGGCCGTTGACGTCATCGGACTTAACGGTGAGCATTTCCTGCAGGGTGTATGCAGCACCGTATGCTTCCAGCGCCCATACCTCCATCTCACCGAAACGCTGACCACCGAACTGAGCTTTACCACCCAGCGGCTGCTGAGTAACCAAGCTGTAAGAACCGGTAGAACGCGCGTGCATCTTATCGTCAACCAAGTGGTTCAGTTTGAGCATGTACATGTAACCCACGGTTACCGGACGATCAAACTTATTACCGGTACGGCCGTCGAACAGCGTGAACTGACCGCTGGTATCGATATCTGCCAGTGTCAGCAGCTCTTTAAGCTCTGCTTCCTTCGCACCATCAAATGCAGGAGTTGCCAGAGGTACACCTTTACGCAGGTTATGCGACAGGGTCAGGATCTCTTCATCGCTGAAAGTATCCAGTTCCTCTTTACGGGCATTCTCCCAACCACCCAGCTTGCTGTTGTAGATACGATCCAGGAATTCACGCAGCTCTTTAACCTTCTCGGCTTTAGCGCGCTCTTCTTCCAGCATCTCGTTGATCTTGTTACCCAGACCTTTCGCTGCAGCACCCATATGGGTCTCCAGAATCTGACCAACGTTCATTCGAGACGGTACACCCAGCGGGTTCAGTACGATATCGACTGGCTCGCCTTTTTCGTCGTAAGGCATGTCTTCAACAGGCATGATCACGGAGATAACACCTTTGTTACCGTGACGACCTGCCATCTTGTCACCTGGCTGTACACGACGCTTAGTTGCAACGTATACCTTAACGATCTTCAGCACGCCTGGTGCCAGATCATCGCCAGTCTGCAATTTGCCTTTCTTATCTTCGAAACGGGCATCCAGCTGTTCGCGACGCTCTTCCAGCTGTTTCTGAGCCAGCTCAAGCTGCTCTGCAACAGTTTCATCGGACAGGCGGATCTTGAACCACTCAGAGTGTTTCAGATCGGACAAGAACTCAGACGTAATTTCGTCGCCTTTCGCCAGACCTGCACCACCGTCAGCCTTAAGACCAACCAGCGCTTTCTCCAGACGCTCAAATACCGCTTCTTCAACGATACGGAATTCATCGTTCAAATCCTTACGGATGGAATCCAGCTCAGAGGTCTCAATAGACAGCGCACGCTCATCTTTAGGCACACCATCACGGGTAAATACCTGTACATCGATAACCTTACCGATGGTACCGGTCTTAACTCGCAGGGACGTATCTTTTACGTCAGACGCCTTCTCACCGAAGATAGCACGCAGCAGTTTCTCTTCCGGAGTCAGCTGTGTCTCTCCTTTAGGCGTTTGTTTAGCGACCAGGATATCGCCAGGG
>NZ_JBFGYC010000162.1:0-7275 GCF_041587635.1 Pontibacterium sp.
AGGTACGTTAACATTCAGCACCGTACGCGGCGCAAGGTTCACCTTTCCAATACCTTGCAACAGTAAGCGAACGATCTCCGCAGCCGTGTCAAAATGCTGCGGATGATGACTCGCGACGGAAACAGCAATCGGCGGATATTTTAGGTGACGTCCTTCAGTTGCGGCAGCCACGGTTCCGGAGTAGAGAACATCATCGCCCATATTAGCACCGGCATTGATACCGGAAACCACGATCTCTGGTTCGATATCAAAGATGCCCGATGTACCCAGATGGACACAGTCGGTAGGGGTTCCATTGACACCAACAAAACCATTTTCGTGACGAAAAGCTTCCAGCGGCCGATCAAGCGTTAGCGAGTTACTGGCACCGCTGCGATTTCTATCCGGTGCAACCACTTCAATCTGACAATCTTGCCCGATCACTTGTGCTAGCGTAGCCAAGCCCGGCGCAAAAACACCATCATCATTTGAGATCAGTATTTTCATTCAGCAGTATCCTGTGTCGGCTTAATCACCTGCGTCAGCTCACGTAAAACACTGGTTGCAAACGCGCCTGATGGCAGCTCAAACTCTAACCACCACTGATTTTCCGACTCAGCTTTCGCTTCAAGTGCGACAGGCTGTAACCGAAGAGCCCGGCGCTCCTGGCGCAGACCCAGATGCTCCAAACGTTCCAGTATCTCTTCCCACGGCGCAAGCTGGTCTTTCTCCCACTGTCGGGAAGCACCAACATTCAGCGGTTCACCTCGACCCCACATCGCCCCCGTCAGATTAACATCACCTGACATCAGGCGCTGCTGGGTAGCTGCATCAGCGTCCTCTGCTAGAAAGCAGCTTTTTGAACCGGATAGCATGAGCGCATCGCCAGCTAATACCTGATCCCAATAACCTTCGGTTATACGCTGAGAAAGCAGGTGATTAAAGCACCAGGAACGTACCGCCGATATGTACATCCCTTTTTTATTCCGCTGACGTTCTTTGCGCTCGCCACGGATGAGCTCCACACCTTTTTGCAGATTGCCTCCATCCTGACCAAATCGCTGCTCACCAAAATAATTCGGTACACCTGAACGAATTTTCTCGATCCGCGCGGCCAACTCATCGGGATGGCTGACATCACGCAGGCGCAATCCGAAGCGGTTCCCTTGCAACGCACCCAGACGCAATTTGCGCGGATGGCGAACAGTTTTCAGGACTTCGATCGTATCTCCACCAAACAGATTCCAGTTCAGTTTTCGCTGTGGAGGCAACGCAACACTAAACCATTGCTCAGTAATGGCGTGACGATCTTTCTTCCCCGCATAACCCACATCACGCGGGCTTAGCTGACAAAACCTTGCTAATTGGCGCGCGACCCAATCGGTGTTCTCACCGTTCTTGCGGATATAGAGA
This sequence comes from Pontibacterium sp., assembly GCF_041587635.1. Classification (NCBI taxonomy): domain Bacteria; kingdom Pseudomonadati; phylum Pseudomonadota; class Gammaproteobacteria; order Oceanospirillales; family Oceanospirillaceae; genus Pontibacterium; species Pontibacterium sp. The sequence goes on from NZ_JBFGYC010000162.1 coordinate 1,393, forward strand.
AACAGATGTTCGCCTTCTCCTTCCGGCTCAAAACCTAGTTGTTCAACAACCTGAAAATCTTCGTTACAACTACGAATCAGCGCACTGCCTTCCGGCATACCGTACAAATAGCTGTATTGGGTGGGAAAACTACTCACTCTGGGATTTACTCCGTCCAGGTTCAACCAGCTGGAAGAAGGTTTCACCTTCCTGAATCATACCCAGCTCACTCCGGGCACGCTCTTCTAACGCGGATAGACCTGTCTTCAGATCTCTGACTTCCGCTTCCAACTGTTTATTCCGTAAACTCAGCGTCTGATTTTCTTCACGCTGCTGCTCAATTTCCTGCTCCAGCGACCAAACCTGGCGCAAATTGGCTTCGCCAAACCAGAGTCGGTACTGCAGCGCAACGAACAGGACTAACAGCGTAATCAATAACCAGCGAAACATCATAAGCCTAAGTCAAAAAAGGGGGCTAAAAGCCCCCTTTTTTTGTTAAGAGTCAGGTATTAAGCCTGACCTTTAATTTCAGACAGACCATTGTAAATGGCCTCAGCACCCAGTTCTTCCTCAATCCGTAGCAGACGGTTGTACTTAGCTACACGGTCAGAACGACACAAGGAACCGGTTTTAATCTGACCCGCTGCAGTACCCACTGCCAGATCTGCAATGGTGGTATCTTCAGTTTCACCAGAACGGTGAGAGATAACAACGGTGAAACCTGCGTCTTTAGCCATCTTAATCGCATCCAGCGTCTCAGAAAGAGAACCAATCTGGTTGAATTTGATCAGGATGGAGTTACCGATATTCTGCTCAATACCGCGGCTCAGGATCTTGGTGTTTGTAACGAACAGATCATCACCAACCAGCTGAACTTTGTCACCGATCTTCCGAGTCAGATAAGCCCAACCATCCCAATCAGATTCGTCCAGACCATCTTCAATAGATACGATCGGATAGTTTTCTGTCAGTGCAGCCAGGTAGTCACCAAAGCCTTCAGCATCGAAGACCTTGCCTTCACCGGACAGATCGTATTTGCCATCTTTGTAGAACTCAGATGCAGCACAATCCAGCGCCAGCGTTACGTCTTTGCCCAGTTCATAACCGGCATTGGAGATCGCTTCTTTGATAACAACCAGTGCTTCTTCGTTAGAGGCCAGGTTAGGTGCAAAACCACCTTCGTCACCCACAGCCGTGTTCAGACCCTTAGCCTTCAGCACAGCCTTCAGTGCATGGAAAATTTCAGCACCACAGCGCAAGCCGTCAGAGAACTTGTCAAAGTTAACCGGCTGAACCATGAATTCCTGAATATCAACGTTGTTATCAGCGTGCTCACCACCGTTCAGGATGTTCATCATTGGCAAAGGCAAAGAGAACTGACCTGCAGTACCGTTCAACTCAGCAATGTGCGCATACAACGGCAGGCCTTTTTCAGTCGCCGCTGCTTTCGCCGCAGCCAAAGATACAGCCAGAATTGCGTTTGCACCCAGCGTCTCTTTGTTTTCAGTGCCATCCAGCTCCAGCATTTTGTTATCCAGAGCGCGCTGATCAGTAGCGTCCATTCCGACCAAAGCATCACGGATTACGCCGTTCACAGCAGTCACTGCTTTTAGAACGCCTTTACCCAGGTAGCGACCTTTATCGCCATCACGAAGTTCCAATGCTTCACGGGAACCCGTAGAAGCGCCTGAAGGTGCGCAAGCAGAACCCACTACACCGGACGCCAAAATAACGTCAGCTTCTACTGTTGGATTTCCGCGAGAGTCGAGAACCTCGCGCGCTTTGATATCAGCAATCTGTGCCATTCGATAAACTCCAGAAATTATTAAATTCTTTTACTGCTTAGCCTGATGATCCAGCGCTGCTTGGATAAAGCCGGTAAACAGACCATGTCCAGCGCGCGGCGTCGAAGTGAATTCAGGGTGGAACTGACACGCCACGAACCACGGGTGATCAGCCACTTCAACGACTTCAACCAATTCGCCGTCGACAGAACGACCGGAGATACGCAAGCCCGCTGCTTCCAGTTGCTCTACATAGTTGTTGTTCACTTCATAACGATGACGATGACGTTCCGTAATCTCGGTTGCACCGTAAGCTTTCGCTGCAGTTGATCCATCCGCCAGGTGACAAACCTGCGCACCCAAACGCATCGTACCACCCAGGTCATCTTGCTCACCGCGGGTCTCGACATCGCCTTCAGTCGTCGTCCACTCGGTGATCAAACCAATAACCGGATGTTCTGCTTTAGCTTCAAATTCAGAAGAGGTCGCACCCTGAAGGTTCGCTACGTGACGCGCAAACTCAATCACGGCAACCTGCATACCCAGACAGATGCCCAAGTAAGGTACTTTGTTCTCTCGTGCGTACTGAACAGCCTGAATCTTGCCTTCAACACCACGCTCACCGAAGCCACCCGGCACCAGAATTGCACTGGCATTTGCCAAAATCTCGACACCTTCACGCTCGACGCGCTCAGAGTCGATATATTCGATACGGACTTTACGATTCAGCGCGATACCCGCGTGACTGATCGATTCAATCAGAGATTTGTAGGCATCCAGCAGTTCCATGTACTTGCCGACCATCGCGATGGTCACTTCACCTTCAGGGTTGAGGTGGGCGTTTGCAACACGGTTCCATTCACCCAGATCCGCTTTCTCACATTCCAGATGGAAACGTTCGATCACGATATCATCCAGATGCTGATCTGCCAGCATCTGAGGGATGTTATAAATAGTGTCAGCATCCGGCAAAGAGATAACCGCACGCTCTTCAACGTTTGTAAACAAAGACAGTTTACGACGCGAAGAGTCCGGCAGCGGACGCTCAGAACGACAAACCAGAATATCTGGCTGAATACCGATCGAACGCAGGTCTTTTACAGAGTGCTGGGATGGTTTTGTTTTAGTCTCACCTGCTGTTGCGATATATGGCACCAGCGTCAGATGCATGAACATAGCGCGCGAGAAGCCTAATTCAGCTTTCAGCTGACGTACGGCTTCAAGAAATGGCAAAGACTCGATATCACCTACAGTGCCACCGATCTCAACGAGCGCGACATCCGCATCACCGGCGCCCTCGATTACTCGACGTTTAATCTCATCGGTAATGTGAGGAATAACCTGTACGGTTCCACCCAGATAATCACCACGACGCTCTTTGCGCAGAACGTGCTGATAAATACGACCAGCCGTAAAGTTGTTGCGCTTGGACATAGTCGTGTCGATGAAGCGCTCATAGTGACCTAAGTCCAGGTCCGTTTCAGCTCCATCTTCCGTAACAAATACCTCACCATGCTGGAAAGGACTCATCGTACCTGGATCTACGTTAATGTAGGGATCCAGCTTCAGCATGGTAACTTTTAGACCTCGGGCTTCCAAAATAGCAGCCAAAGAGGCAGATGCGATGCCTTTGCCCAATGAGGACACAACACCACCGGTGACGAAGATATAACGCGTCATGCAGAACCTGTAATTCGTGGTTAAAACGAGGGAAAAAACGTGATCAAAGATGGGGCTACAGGATACCAAACGAACTGCATTCCGACAATGCGAAGCTGCACCAAGTGGCGTTAAATCCTCCACTTTTCGTCTGCCAGCCCTCACAAAGGCAAATACCCGGTATAGCAACCACCTCTTCACCCACCATAAGCAGCGGCCAATACACCTTCAGCCAAGGAGGAATTCCGGCTTCTTGCAGCAATTTTTTCACCGTACAACTGCCGTTCCGACCCAAAGGGCGGCAACGTTCTCCCCCCTTCCGCCGCACCAGCCGAACATTTTCGAGCGTGCTCAAGCCTACATCTGCCGATGAAACCTGAAGTACGCCATCGCCTAAAGGGAACTCTCCAACTGCGAGCTGATCCAGTTCATGCGGCACTAACGCTTCTGCAGACGTCAAATACAACGCCGATCGATAACGCCGAATGACGATCTTTTCAACCTTCAACTGCGGCTCGGCATCTGCTCGCGACGAGATCAATGTTCGCTTTATTTCATCAAGCTGTGTGGTGTTTAACATCACCCCCACCTGCCTCTCCAACCAACGCCGTAACAGATGATCCTGGCGTTGCGCTGAACAATCGCAGAGGGCCGATAATGATAACTCGCCAAATGCGCCGACATGGGAGCTTAGATCCGCATCAAGGTATTCGTTCAAAAGCTGTTGCGACGCGGTGAGCTGCTCGGATGTTTTTAACCAGCGCTGTTTAAAGCCCGGCCAACGACCTTCCAATAACGGAAAAACGTCGAGTCGCAGAAAATTACGGTCGTAAACAGCCTGCTCGTTACTAGGATCATCAACCCAAACCAGATGCTGCTCAGCTGCATAACGCTCCAAATCAGAACGCAGACAACCGAGCAAAGGACGAAAGAGCCTACCCGTCCCTAGCGTTCTGTGCACAGGCATACCAGACAACCCTTTTAATCCCGCTCCGCGCAGTAAGCGAAACAGCATTGTTTCAGCCTGATCATCACCATGATGCCCTAGCAATAAACAGTCACCGGCTTGCATCTGGGACTCAAACGCTGCGTAGCGCTCACGACGTGCAGCCTCTTCCGACGGCGTATCAGGATAAACATTCAGTATCTGGTGGGGGAGTGCATACCGGGACGCTTGTTGCGCCGAAAACTCAGCCCAGCGCTCTGCTGAAGACTGAAGATGATGATTAACATGAAGCACCAATAAGCGCTCGGGAGCGAGGTATTTACCGGCAAGATGCAGGAGTACCTGAGAGTCGAGCCCGCCGCTGTGAGCAATCAACCAGCGATTGGGCTCAGGCATCTGCTGCAATAGCCTCTGAAAGTGACGTTCGATTGCAGCAGACATCAGAAGGAGTAAATTTTCACTTACTGTTCGGAATTGATTCCGTAGGCCATCAAGCGCTCATAACGACGCTCCAACAGCTCCTCTTCAGAGAAACCATTCAGCTTCTCCAACGTCTCTAGCAGGTGCTTCTTAAGATTCGCCGCCATCAAAGCCTGATCACGATGCGCGCCCCCCAGAGGCTCGCTTACAACCTGATCCACCAAGCCTAGTTCGCTCAAACGATCAGCAGTGATACCCATCGCCTTTGCAGCATCGGATGCACGCTCTGCACTTTTCCACAAAATGGATGCACACCCTTCCGGCGAGATCACGGAATAGGTACCGTACTGCAACATCAGCAATTCATCACACACACCAATCGCCAACGCACCACCCGAACCACCTTCACCAATCACGGTCGCAATAACCGGTGTTTTCAGGCTGGACAATTTCAGTAAGTTAAATGCGATTGCTTCGGACTGGCCGCGCTCTTCAGCATCAATACCAGGATAAGCTCCTGGTGTGTCAATGAAGGTCATAACAGGCATGCTGAAGCGTTCAGCCATCTCCATAAGACGCAGCGCCTTACGGTAACCTTCTGGACGCGGCATACCAAAGTTGCGGGCAACCTTTTCCTTCACTTCACGGCCTTTCTGATGACCAATCACCATGACTGGCTGGCCGTCGATGCGTGCGATACCGCCCACTATAGCCTGATCATCGGAAAAATGACGATCGCCGTGTAGTTCATCGAAATCATCGAAGATATGCTCGACGTAATCCAGCGTATACGGACGCTGTGGATGACGTGCCAGCTGAGAAATCTGCCATGCAGAAAGATCCGAGAAAATGGATTCGGTCAGCGTACGGCTTTTCTCTTCCAGCTTTTCCAGTTCTTCGGAGATATTTAATCCGTCGTGGTCGTCGCCAACCAGACGCAATTCATCAATTTTGGCCTGCAGCTCAGCGATAGGCTGCTCAAAATCCAGGTAATTCGGATTCATGCTGTCCCGTTCTATATTAGAAATTCGTTACTTTGATCGGATCAAAAAATTGCCCTAAGTGTACCTGCTTGCCCCTTATAGGACCAGCCTG
>NZ_JBFGYC010000163.1:0-7270 GCF_041587635.1 Pontibacterium sp.
ATCGTCAGCAATTGTGGCCAGAGCATCAACAACACCCGCAGCACGTGAACCAACGAAATCGCTGGATACTGCTTCAGGAGAGTTGCTGTAGTCGATCTGCTTCTGCAGAACACCGTGCAGCGCAGCTTCACGCAGTGTTGCGTTCAGCTCTTCTTTATTGGTTTCAGAACCCAGGTTCAGGTTCAGAATAGCCATAGAAACGTTTGGTGTAGGTACGCGAATCGCGTTACCTGTCAGCTTGCCTTCCATCTCAGGCAACGCCTTAGAGACAGCTTTAGCCGCACCTGTTTCAGTCAGAACCATGTTCAGACCCGCCGCACGACCACGACGATCACCTTTGTGGTAGTTATCGATCAGGTTCTGGTCATTGGTGTAAGCATGAACCGTCTCAACGTGACCATTTTCAACACCGTAGGTGTCGCTCAGTACTTTCAGTACCGGCGTGATCGCATTGGTAGTACAAGATGCAGCGGACAGGATCTTATCGTCAGCAGCGATATCGCCATCGTTAACACCCATTACGATGTTCTTGATGCCTTTGCCCGGCGCAGTCAGAACAACACGGGAAACACCTTTCGCACGTGTATGTAGAGACAGACCCTCTTCATCACGCCACTTACCGGTGTTATCGATAACGACAGCATTGTTAATGCCGTACGCGGTGTAATCGATAGTGTCTGGCGCGTCAGCAGTGATCACTTTGATCATGTTGCCGTTTGCGATCAGTGCGTGGTTTTCTTCGTCAACCTGAATAGTGCCTTTGAAAGAACCATGCACAGAGTCGCGACGCAGCAGGCTCGCACGTTTTTCCAGATCATTTGCAGCATTGCCTTTACGTACAACAATCGCACGCAAACGCAGGGCCTGACCGCCACCGGTGCGCTCAATCAGAAGACGCGCCAGAAGACGACCGATACGTCCAAAGCCGTACAGCACGATATCAGTACCTTCGCGCTCAGTACCTTCAACCGCTTCAGCCAGCTCATCTTTCAGGAAGGCTTCCAGATCACGACCGTTCGCTTCTTCGCGGAACTTAACAGCCAGCTTACCCGCATCGATGTGCGCGTTCTTAATACCCATTGCCTGAACAGATGCCAGTACAGGATAAGTATCGTGAACTGTCACTTCCTGATCTTCAACCTGACGCGCAAAACGATGCGCTTTCAGGATATCGATCACGGAACGTTTAATGATCAGACGACCAAAAACAGAAGATTCGATGTTGTTATCACGATACAGACCACCGATCAGCGGCACCATCGCTTCAGCTTTAGCTTCGCGCTCTTTCCAATCAGCGAAAACTTTTTCTTGGCTCACAGGCAACTCCAGTTAACATCAACGCTCAAAAAATAATGCGCACATTATCCTATTTTCCGCACCTGCGAGCAAACCCCCAATTAATATACTTTCGCACGATTCTGCCCACTTGTTTCGATAGCGCCGCTGAACAGGTACACTTATCCGCCCCAAAATACCGTTGCATAAGGAGTCTGGGACGTTGTTGGATCTGACATTTTCATTGCCTACGGGCGCTGGCGACATAAAACGAATAGGCCAAGTCACCGGTGCCGCTCGGGGATTATTGATAGCGACCGCAGCCCAAAAGCACAGTGCATTGACCCTCGTCATCACCAACAACAGTGACGAAGCGGAACGCTTACAGAACGAACTCAGCTTTTTTATCGGCTCTTCTGAGCTCATTTTGAGCTTTCCAGACTGGGAAACCCTACCCTATGACGTGTTTTCACCGCATCAGGACATTATTTCTCAGCGAATCGCTACGCTAAACAGACTCCCGAGCCTTAAACAGGGCATATTAATCGTCCCTGCCAGCACCCTGATGCATCGCCTTGCACCACCGTCGTTTCTGGCAGGCAACAGCCTTGTACTCGACGAGGGCCAGACCCTAGATCCCCTCCGACTCAGACAACAACTGACAGATGCGGGTTACCACGCCGTAGAGACCGTTCTGGAACATGGCGAATTCGCAATTCGGGGATCGATAGTTGATATCTATCCGATGGGCAGCAACGCACCCTACCGCATCGAACTGTTCGACGACGAAATTGAAACATTACGTACGTTCGACCCTGATACTCAACGTTCGATCGACCAAATTACACAGATTCGTTTACTCCCAGCGAAAGAATTTCCATTTGATGACACGGCCATCAAAGGCTTCAAACAACGCTGGCGCGAACTATTCGACGTTGACTACCGCGCGTGCCCCATCTATCAGGATGTCAGTAATGGCCTGACCCCGCCCGGAATTGAGTATTATCAGCCGCTGTTTTTCGAAACAACCAATACGCTGTTTGACTACCTGCCGAAAGATACACAAATCATCGTCGATCCAGACCTTGAAAATGCAGGCACCCAATTCTGGGAAGACACCCAGGCACGTTACGAGCAGCGACGTTATGATATTACCCACCCGATCATGGGCCCGGAAAAGCTTTTCCTGAGCAGCGACCAGCTCTTTGGTCAACTGAAGCAATATGGCCGCTTGCACGTAACCCACAACAGCCTTGAAGACAAAGCCGGACGCATCAACCTTGCATGCACCGAGCCACCCGAATTGCCGGTCGACGCACAGGCAACACGGCCGCTCACCGCGCTGGAAGATTTTCTCGTTGAGCGCGACGGACCTGTTCTGTTTTGTGCCGAATCTGCCGGTCGCCGAGAAGCACTTTTAGAGCTACTTGATCGCATCAATCTAAAACCCAAGCTCCTCAACAGCTGGCAAGACTTTGTCGACGGTGGTGCCGAAATTGCCATCACCACCGTACCACTGGATCGCGGCCTTTCCCTACCGGGACAAGCTCACCTCATTACCGAAACACAGCTTTTTGGACGTCAGGTATTTCAACGCAGACGCCGCTCACGAGAGAAAGAACAAGCTGACCAGGTCGTCAAAAACCTGTCTGAACTCAATATCGGCGCACCCGTTGTACATCTTGATCACGGTGTCGGCCGCTACCAAGGGCTTCAGACCATATCCCTGGAAGGCCAGACCAATGAATTCCTGACGCTGGAATACCTGAACAACGCCAAGCTGTATGTGCCCGTATCATCACTCCATTTGATCAGCCGCTATACGGGCGCCAGCGAGGAATTTGCCCCACTCCACAAACTGGGTGCAGAACAGTGGAGCAAAGCCAAACAGAAAGCTGCAGAGAAAGCACGAGACGCCGCAGCCGAGCTCCTGGATATTTACGCGCGCCGTGCGGCGCGCAAAGGCTTCAGCTTTAGCAATCCAGATCAGGATTACCGACATTTTTCCGCGTCATTTCCTTTCGAAGAGACTCCCGACCAAGCGAATGCGATCGACGCAGTGATCAGGGATATGACCTCTCCGCAACCCATGGATCGCCTTGTGTGCGGTGATGTAGGCTTCGGAAAAACAGAAGTTGCCATGCGCGCAGCCTTCATGGCCTGCCAGAGCGGAAAACAGGTCGCCATTCTGGTCCCAACCACCCTATTGGCCCAACAGCACTATCAAAACTTCGCAGACCGCTTTGCCGACTGGCCTGTAAACGTGGAACTCATCTCGCGCTTTCGCACCGGCAAGCAGCAGAGCGCCATCATTGAAAAACTGGAAAACGGTCAAGCAGACATCATCGTCGGCACTCACAAGCTGATTCAAGGCGACATCAAGTTTAAGAATCTCGGACTGCTCATCATTGATGAGGAGCACCGCTTTGGTGTACAGCAAAAGGAACGCCTTAAATCTCTGCGCTCTGAGGTCGACATACTGACCCTGACAGCCACACCCATTCCACGCACACTGAACATGGCCATGTCCGGCATCCGCGACCTTTCAATTATCGCCACACCGCCCGCGCGCCGCCTATCAGTCAAAACCTTTGTCAGCCAAAACGACCCGGCCACGGTAAAAGAAGCCATACTCCGCGAACTGCTGCGTGGCGGCCAGGTGTATTACTTACATAACGAAGTAAAATCGATCGAAAAAACCGCAGCCGAACTGGCAGAGATGATTCCTGAAGCGCGCATTGGCATTGGACACGGCCAGATGCGCGAACGCGAACTGGAACAAGTCATGTCTGACTTCTACCATAAACGCCACAACGTACTTGTCTGCACCACCATTATCGAAACCGGCATCGATATACCTAATGCCAATACGATCATCATCGACCGCGCAGACAAATTTGGCCTGGCTCAATTGCACCAGCTGCGTGGACGCGTAGGCCGCTCGCATCATCAGGCCTACGCCTACCTACTGACACCACACCCGAAAGCTATTACTACTGATGCAACCAAGCGACTGGAAGCCATTGCCTCTGCTGACGACCTCGGCGCAGGCTTTACTCTGGCAACCCATGACCTTGAGATCAGGGGCGCAGGCGAACTATTGGGCGAAGACCAAAGCGGCCAGATGCAAACCGTTGGCTTCACGCTCTTCATGGAGATGCTCGAACAAGCCGTTAGCGCCATCAAGGAAGGAAAGACCCCCAATCTCGACCAGCCACTAAAACACGGCGCCGAAATCAACCTCCGTATCCCGGCATTGATTCCCGACGATTATCTACCGGATGTGCACAACCGCCTGATCATGTACAAACGCATATCCAATGCGGAGAGCGAAAAAGCACTCAAAGAGCTACAGATAGAAATGATCGATCGCTTTGGTCTTCTGCCTGAAGCCACACAAAATCTGCTGCGACTGACTAAACTAAAGCTATCCGCCGACGCAATGGAGATCGAAAAAATCGATGCTCATGAAAAAGGCGGACGGATTGAGTTTGGCTCTGAACCTAAAGTAGATCCACTGACTTTGGTAAAAATGGTTCAAAATCAACCACAAAAGTATAAACTTGAGGGCGCTGACCGACTTCGCTTTTCCATCTCCAGCGAAAAACCGGAACAACGCTTTCAAACAATTGAAAAACTGCTGAAGGAATTGGCGGTCAAAGAGTCATGAATATATTTCAGAAAATAGCCACCAGCCTGTGCTTAGTTGCTTTTGCTCTGACCGCAACGGCTGAAGATACTCCATGGTATCAAGTAGAGGTTCTCGTATTTGCCAACGAGGACCCAAGCGTACTGGATGACGAATTCTGGCCACAGGGTCTGGATGTCAATCACCAGCGAAACGCAATAAAATTGCGCCCACCGCTACACAACAGTAGCTCTACGTTTGATGCCTACGAACTCCTGCCGACTTCATCTCTTTTATTCAATGATGAGAAGAAACGAATTGCACGCTACCACTCTTACCGTGTGCTATATCACGCAGGCTGGCTGCAACCTGTAGAAAAACAAAAGAAAGCACGCCCTATTCACATCAGAGCAGGACAGATTCTCGACAATGGAATGTATGAGCTAGAAGGCTACATTACCGTTGATCGCGGCCGCTATCTTCATTTCAAACCCGACCTTTACCACAGCCGCAAACTCTCTAGCAGCGAGTCAAACCTTCTACGCGACTTCCTGAATGCCGGCGACCAGCCTTTGACTAGCAGCACAGACAACCCCCAAAGCACCAGCTCCGTTGCCACCGAGGATAGCGGTTTATCAACAGTGACACCGCTGAGCACCAGCTTTCTGAATGTCCCCGAATTCCTGACGATCAATATGAAACAGGGACGCCGCATGCGCTCTGAAGAAGTCCACTACCTTGACCACCCACTCATGGGCGTTCTGGTTTTGATGCTACCGGTAGAAACGACCGACAGCGCCAAGCGCTAACCGGCCATAAAAAAGGCACCCACGGGTGCCTTTTTTTATTCACAACGACCTACGCACACCATCCGGCGGCAACTCAGCAATATGCAGCGTCGTAGTAGGGAACGCAAACTCCGCCCCCTCCTGCTCAACAATATCCATCACCCTCATCATCACATCTTGTTTGATACCGTGATACGCGACCCAGTCAGTCGTCTTGGTAAACGTGTAGATAAAGAAATCCAGCGACGATGGTCCAAAGCGATCCAGATTAACGATCAGTGTCTGATTGGTATCAATATCAGGATGGTCCTGCAGCATCTGCCTGACTTTCTCGATAATCACCCGCACTTGCCCGGCATCCCCGTAACGCACACCGATGTATTCATAGATACGGCGATTGGTCATACGCGAAGGGTTTTCCACTGAGATATTGGCAAACGTAGCATTAGGCACATATAGAGGTCGCTTACTAAAGGTACGAATACGCGTCTGACGCCATCCGATATCCTCCACCACCCCCTCTATATCTTGATCAGGTGAGCGAATCCAGTCCCCCACCTTGAATGGACGATCCAGATAGATCATCAAACCACCAAAAAAGTTAGCCAACAGATCCTTCGCCGCAAAGCCAACAGCAAGACCACCGATCCCGCCAAAGGCCAGAATACCGGAAACACTGATCCCGAGGTTTTGCAACACGATCAACACCGCCAGAACCAACACCGCCAACCGCAACAGCCGCCCCAATGCACGCACGGTCGTCACATCCATCGCCTTACGCTTAGTACCAGCCTGCATCAATACTAATTCGATACGACCAATAAAACGCACAACAAACCAGCTAAGCGCCACAATCAACATAAGCTTACGCATGGTTGATACGGACTCAGGCAGCACAAGGCCACCATTACTCACCGCTATCTGCAAGCCAGTGACGATCCCCACAACCCAAACAAGCAACATCACCGGCGCTCGCGCGGCAGCGATAAGCGCGTCATCCCACAACAACTCGGTCTTGCCCGCCTGCCGACTTAAGCGCGACAACAACCACCCCATAAAAATATGCGCGATCAGCGTTAAACCCAACACCAGTGCCAGAACAACACTCCATGTAAACTGCGGATCAACCCAATCAAGCGCCGCAACCCAATCCGACAACCAGTCAGTCACGTTCAACCTCCGACCAGAGCGATTGACACAACTCAGCGCCGCGCCTCATGCGATTAACATCCGCCGCAAACGACTGGCCTCGCATCCGCTTCAATGACGCTACCGGAACACAAGCCTGCTCCTCAAGATAGGCCAGCACTTCCAGAGCGCCTTCACGGTTATTGCACGGCAACAGCACATTGCAACCTGCGACCAACGCCGCCTCAGCACGCTGACGATAGCCACCGGCCGTATGCGCAGCCTTCATCGACAGATCATCACTGAAAATCACGCCATCAAACCCCAATCTCTCGCGCAGCACTTGCCGCAACCAGAAATCAGAAAAACCCGCAGGCATATCTGAACACGCAGGATAGAGCACATGTGCCGGCATAATACCTTCCATTCCCGCCGCAACCAGTGCACGAAA
>NZ_JBFGYC010000164.1:0-7253 GCF_041587635.1 Pontibacterium sp.
CCTTTTTTTATTTCCCCTCCACGCAGCCTGTACAAAAACCTCGAGGGGTTAGCCTCAAGGTTTTGTGTATAAAGGGCTGGAGGATAATTTAAACCGTCACATCCAGAATATCGAAGTCAGACAACACGTCCAGCGTCTGATCTACAATGACAACAACCTCGCCATTGCTAAACCAATCAGTCGATAAACCGTCTACATCACTCGCTGCCACCTCAGCCCAGCCTTCATCGGTAAAGTGCACGCTGTCGCCTGCATCTCCAGTAATAAACAATGTATTGTCGGTATCGGTATGCGCCAGCACTGCATTTTTATCCACAACCACTTCGCTGCCTTCACTACCGGACAGCGCGAGAGTATCAACACTGTCAAACTGTACCGCGATTTCTCCTAATACAAAATCATCATCGGTTTGCAGCAGGTCGGTCTGATCACCATTGGCATACACAGTTGAGGTGTGCATAAAGCTGTCTGGCGCACCCAGTGTATGATCAACAGTCAGGCCGGTTACCACCGAATTTTCCTGATGCATCTGGGTGTAGCTGTTCACCTGGAACTCATCACCGACGGTGTTGCCATCACCATCAAACCGCTGACCAAAGGTGCCAACACCAGAGCCGTCCTGACGATCGGAACTCCAGGTCACCACAAAGCCATCGTCATCCAATGAGGCGATCGACGCATCATCTTGCGCGCGGCTGGTTGCGGTATTGATCTGGAACTCGTCACCCACAGGCTGTGCATCGCTGTCAAAGCGCTGGCCGTACACACCGTTACCGGAGCCATCCTGATCAGAGGAACTCCATACCACGGCAAAGCCCCCATCGTTCAGGTCGGTAATCACCGGATTTATCTGATTGCTGGCGGTTTCGCTGTTGATCTGGAACTCATTCCCCTGAGTCTGGCCTGCGGCATCAAAACGTTGCCCATAGATTCCACGACCCGAACCGTCCTGATTATCAGATTCCCAGGTCACCACATAGCCACCGTCGGAAAGCGCGGTTATCGCTGATTCTGTCTGGCTATTACGGGTATAGGTATTGATCTGGAATTCATCACCTACTGTGTTACCAACAGCATCAAACTGCTGGCCAAAGATACCGTAGCCACGGCCGTCCTGCGCCAGACTGCTCCAGCTAACAACATAACCATCGTCAGCCAGTACGGTGACCGCAGGGTCTTCCTGATCCCAGCGGGTGAAGCTGTTGATTTGGAATTCATCACCAACAACGTTGCCATCGGCATCAAAACGCTGACCAAAGATACCTTCGTTACCACCATCCTGATTTGCAGAGTTCCAGACTGCTACAAAACCTCCGTTGCTCGTCGCCGCCAGTGCACTGCTACTTTGTGACCCCTCAGTGAAACTATTGACCTGAATCGCGTCGCCATCTGCCAGGCCATCAGTGTTGTAACGCTGTGCAAAAACGCCGTTACCGGAACCATCTTCATTGGCTGACGTCCAGCTCACCACAAAACCACCCTCGGGCAATGATGTGATAGCGGGTTCGGTCTGGCTATTAGAGGTGACAGTATTGATCAGGAACTCACCACCTGCTGTGTTACCTTGAGCATCGTACTTTTGGCCATAGATCCCCCAATCACCGCCATCCTGGCGGTAAGAGCTCCATGCCACTACAAAGCCGCCATCTAAAGACGGACTTTGCCCCTGCAGCTGGATAGTGACATTTGCCGTTTCACTGTTCGTTTCACCGTCGTTCGCGACATAGGTAAACTGAGTTTCAGCCGTTTCGCCCGTATTCAACTCAGATGCATTTTCCAATAAGTAACTAAAGCTACCGTCATTGTTGTTCGTCACAGAGCCCTGATCGGGTTGGGAGGTTAGCTCAAACGTAAGGTTATCCAAATCGGCATCCGTACCGACAAAACGCCCTTCTACGGCATAATCTTCACTGGCGACAATGCTGATATCCGCAACAACCGGTGCAATATTATCGGAAGGACTAATCGCATCATCCGCTCCCTGAACAGTGACCGTAACCGTGGCACTACCACTGACATTACCCTCATCATCTGTTGCGATGTAGGTAAAGGTTACATCCTGCGTATCCCCCTCATTTAGTGACTGGAAGTCGTCTCCGGGAGTGAAGGTAAAGGTGCCATCGTTGTTATTGGTGACGCTGCCTTCGCCAGCAGCCAAATTAGAAACGATGGTGTAGGTCATAGCATCGCCGTCAGGGTCTGTTGCATCGAAACCGGTCGTTACCGAAGCACCATCTTCTACAGCCAGCACCGACAGATCCTCTGCGATTGGAACCTGATTTTCCGCACTGGCCATATCAAACACCGGAGAGTAACCCAACGTTGCAATGTCTGAGTTGAATTGGCCTATATCTGACTCGGGATTGACGAGGAATTGCACACCGACTTTGTCGCCATTCGCATCAAAACGCTGACCGGCAATACCATGCCCGGCCCCATCGGTCACAACAGGATCAGCCCCTTGCCAGGTAACAACAAAGCCACCATCCCCCAAGGAGGTAACAGCTGGAAGCTCCTGATTCCCGTATGTTTCGGCGTTAATCAGAAATTCTTCCCCTGCACGATTGCCGTCCGCATCATAGCGCTGACCGGAAATACCAGAGGCAGATTCATCTCCTGTCGCACTATCAAAGCCATGCCAAACCACCACAAACCCGCCATCACTCAAGCCCATAACAACTGGGGAAGACTGGGTCTCACTCGTATGCGTATTGACAAGAAATTCCCCATCAACAGCATTGCCATCTGCGTCAAAACGCTGACCCGAGATACCTTCTCCAGAGGCGTCCCCACTGGCTGGATTCCAGTTCTGCCAAGTCACGACAAAGCCGCCATCACTCAAACCTGCAACCGAAGGATTCCATTGCGCATTATCCATCAGGGTGTTGATCAGGAACTCCTCACCAACGGTGTTGCCATCCGCATCGAAACGCTGCCCCGAAATACCTACCGCATCGCCGGTCGCAGGATCATTGCCATACCAGGTCACCACAAAACCGCCATCACTCAGACCTGTGATATCCGGATGCGCTTGGTCACCGTTTTGATGGGTATTCACTAGCAGCTCAGATCCCTGAGCCTGCCCCTCAGCATCAAAGCGCTGAGCTTTAATGCCAGCACCCGAGCTGTCACCATCATAATCGTACCAAGTCACGACAAAGCCACCGTCTGCGGTCGCAGTGATAGCAGGATGGAGCTGCTGTTCGTCAGTATTGGTGTTGACCAAGAACTCACTACCCATAGCACTACCATCAGCCGCAAAGCGCTGACCAGCAATACCATAATCATCCGTATCACCAGTGGTACTATCTCCCCCATGCCAGGTCACAACAAAGCCGCCATCTTTAAGACCAGTAATAGACGGGTTCTCCTGTGAATCAGAAGAATGGGTATTGATCTGAAATTCGGCACCCACTGGATTGTCATCGACATCGTAACGCTGGCCAAAAATCCCGTAACCAGAGCTATCCTGAGCATTCCAAACAATCACATACCCACTTTCAGTGACCGCTTCATCACTCCCGGTAACCGTTATCGTTGCAGTTGCCGGGTTTGAGGTACTTCCCTGAACGTCCGTTGCCGTATACGTAAAGGTCACATCCTGGCTTTCTCCATCATTAAGCGACTGGAAGTCGTCACCTGGAGTAAAGGTAAAAGTGCCATCGTTATTATTGGTGATACTGCCCTTGCCATCAGCCAAATCGGAGGTGATGGTGTATGACATTGCATCGCCATCCACATCAGTACCGGCAAAACTTCCGGCAACACTACTATCATCTTCATTCAGCGTCAGATTCACGTCCTCAACGGTCGGTGTCCGATTGAAGACTTCCGTACCATCCCCTTCCTGACGTAATGCGGTCACTGCCACATCGGTCTGGTCATAACGGGTATAGGTATTCATCTGGAACTCGCCGCCTATGGCGTTCCCTTCCGCGTCATAGCGCTGGGCGAAAATACCCTCACCGGAACCGTCTTGACGATCAGAACTCCAGCTGATGATGACACTACCGTCTTCCTGCACCGCAACCTTAGGCTCACTCTGATCATAAGCAACAGTGCTGTTGACCATGAACTCATCACCGTCCGGATTACCGTCCATATCAAAACGCTGTGCGAAGACGCCATAGCCATCACCGTCTTGACCGGCGGATGCCCAGGTAACAACAAATCCACCAATAGGCAGACTTGCAACCGATGGACTGCTTTGATTGTTTTGAGTCGTTGAGTTGATCTGGAACTCATCACCAACGGTCTGGCCGTCCGCATCAAAACGCTGACCAAACACACCGTTATCGGAACCATCCTGACGGTCAGATTCCCAAACGATCACGAAACCGCCATCACTCAACGCATCAGCAACCGGGGCCGTCTGGTTACCAAAGGTGTGACTGTTTGCCTGGGACTCACTACCAACCTTCTCGCCTTCGGCATCAAAGCGTTGGAAGAACACGCCATCACCACGACCGTCCTGACCTTGAGAGGCCCACGCCATCACAAACCCACCGTCACTCAGGGAGGTGGCGGAGGGTGCAGACTGGTCGAAGGTAGTGGTGCTATTGATAAGGAACTCGTCACCTTGAGCATTTCCAACAGCATCAAACAGCTGCCCATAGATACCGTCACCATGACCATCCTGGCCTTGAGATACCCAGCTCACCACAAAGCCGCCATTGTCCAGTCCAGAGATGGCAGCGTTGGCTTGACGACCTTCGGTGTGCGTATTGACCTGGAACTCTGATCCCTGAGCTATGCCATCGGCATCGTAGCGCTGTCCCATTAGGGCACCAGCAGATCCGTCCTGCTGATACGAGGTCCAAGTCACAACAAAGCCACCATCGTTCAAAGATGTAATAGCGGTTTCTGATTGTGAGCGATCTGCAGTCGTATTGATCTGGAACTCATCACCAACCGCAACGCCCTCTTCATCATAACGCTGGCCAAACACGCCCCAGTTATCCGCATCTTGGCGGTAGGAACTCCATACCGCAACAAACCCTTCAGGACTGCCCTCAACCGTAATAGACACGGTCGCAGGCTCGCCTGTACGTCCCGTGTCGTCTGTAGCAGCATAGGTGAAGCTAACAGTCTCATTTTCACCCACGTTGAGATACTGAAACGCATCGCCCGGTGCGAAGCTGAAGCTTCCGTCTTCATTCACTGTGACAGAACCACGTGCTGGTTCCTCAACCACACTAAACGTAACCGCATCCCCTTCTTCATCGGTTGCCGTGAGCTGCCCATCAATGGCCGCATCGTCTTCGTTACCCGCGAAACTCACGTTGGTTACCACAGGCGCATGCTCAAGACCGGTGATCGTTAAGGTCACCGTTGCAGGAACAGAATCCAGTCCCTGTTCATCTGTCGCTTTATAGGTAAAGGTCACATCACGGGTTTCATCCGGCATTAGGTCTTTAAAGTCACTGCCAGGTTCAAAGGTAAAGCTCCCGTTTTCATTGACGATGACGCCACCTTCAGCGGGAGCATCTACCAGCGCAAAGATCAGATCACCGCCATCCACATCAGTCGCGCTCAGAGTACCCGTGATAGAGGCATCATCTTCAGTACCGGTATCGGAATAGGAGCTGACAACCGGCGCGTGATCGATACCCGTGACCGTCAGGGTAACAGTGGCTGGCTCAGACACTTCACCCTGACCGTCGGTCGCGGTGTAGGTAAACATCACGTCACGGCTGCTGCCTTCTGCAAGATCTTTGAAATCGTTGCCCGGTACAAAACTGAAATCACCATTTTCAGATACGGTAACGGAGCCTTCTGCTGGCGCTCCTGCCAACGCAAAGGTCAGGTTACCACCATCGACATCAGTTGCGGTCAGAGTACCGGTGATAGTTGCGTCGTCTTCGGTGCCAATACCATGCGCTGCTGCCGCCTCGGGGGTATGATCAATGCCGGATATTGCGATGGTCGCTGTGGCTTCTTCTGAGGTATAGCCTGCGCTATCGGTCGCAGTGTAGGTAAAAGTGACGTCCTTTATTTCATCTTCGGTAAGCGATTTAAAGTCATCTCCCGGCTGGAAGGTGAAGGTGCCATCATTATTGTTAACTATCGTACCCTGGCCTTCAGGCAGCTCGGAGGTAATACTGTAGCTAAGTGTATCCCCATCAGCATCAGTGCCATCAAAACTTGCGGTAATAGAACTACTATCTTCGGTGCCAGATGCTGAAATATCTAAGGCGTCAGGCGTCTGATTTGTATGCCAATCAAATATCGGCGAATACCCAAGCGTTGCAATATCAGACAAATACTGCATTTCAGAGGTTTCTGTATTGACCAAACGCTCTCCGCCTACTTTATGACCTTCTGCATCGAAACGTTGTGTTGACACTCCAGCCGCAGAGCGATCACCGGTGTCATAGTCGCTCCCATCCCAGCTGATTACAAAGCCACCATCACTCATCGCGTCTACCTGAGGATGACGCTGATCGTTACCTGTCTCCGTGTTTACCCGAAATTCATTGCCCAGCTTGTCCCCATCAGCATTATAGATTTGTCCTGCGATTCCATATCCAGAGTGATCACCCCCAGCTTGAGAATACGTGCCATGGCCGTACCATGTCACAACGAAACCACCACTGCTTAACGCAGTTACAGCAGGTTCGAACTGCCCTCCACTGGTATTACTATTGACCAGAAACTCAATGCCAACCCTTTGACCCGCGACATCATAACGTTGCCCTGAGATACCGGCATGCGCACCATCTCCATTGTTATTGTCGTGACTATGCCACACCACAATAAAACCACCGTCACTCAATGCTGCAACCTCTCCTAGTCGCTGATCCCCGATGGTATGTGTGTTAACTAGAAACTCAGTACCCTGTTTATTGCCATCAGCGTCATAGACTTGGCCTGACATACCATAACCAGAATGATCTCCCCCAGTTTGATGAATCGTGCCATATCCATACCAAGTCACCACAAAGCCACCCTCAATAAGCCCGGAGACTTGTGGATGAAGCTGTATGCCGTTGGTATGTGTATTTACTAAAAACTCGTCACCAACCTGATTACCCTCTGCATCAAAGCGTTGGCCGTTTATACCGAAGGATGACTTATCTCCTGTTGTACTATTGGAGTCATGCCAAACTACTACAAAACCACCATCGGATAATGCTGCAACTTTAGGATAAAATTGATCTCCACTGGTCAACGTATTTATCAGAAATTCATTGCCAACAGAGCTTCCATCAACATCAAAACGCTGTCCGGATATACCACTGCCTGACCCATCG
>NZ_JBFGYC010000165.1:0-7205 GCF_041587635.1 Pontibacterium sp.
GGTGGTGATTAAAGGACTCTGCCATGTCCGCCACTTTGTTACAGAAGCGCTGGGCATCAACAAAATTGCCGAATTTGTACTCACGTTTAAGTTGAGGAATCTCCTTCAACGTCACAATAGCCCAATCCGGGATTTGTAACAGTAATTCACGACTCTCCTTTTCACCCACCTGTGCCGCCCCAACACGGCACGCACTACAGGATTCATCAATTAGCTCACTCACAGCCCACCCTCCTAGGATTCACATATGAAAGCATAGCTGCCTGATTGAAATTCGCCTGAGCTTGATCAATGAGCCTATTACAGTATCAGATACAGTCACTTATACTGACCTGATCGGGAGGTACTTATATGATTTTCATACCAGAAAGGATGACACCCCTCAAAGCCCGCCGTCTAGGTCTGGACACTCATCAGGAGCTTACCATTTACCTGCGTGCAGACAGTGCAGTGTGTAAATCCGAAGGCTTTTCAGCACTTTCCCGCGTCTTAGTGCGTACTGAACACTCTCACGTGATCGCCACACTGAATATCATCACCGGCGAACTACTGCGCCGCGGGGAAATAGGCTTATCGGAATCCGCCTGGAAGAAACTGGAGCTGGAGGAAGGGGATAGTATTTGGGCCTCCCACCCACAACCTATCGGTTCAATCTCTCACATCCGCGCAAAGGTCTATGGCCATACCCTTAAACGGGAACAGTATCAGGAGATCATCGACGATATCGTTAGCGGGCGTTACGCAGACGTTCATCTGGCAGCATTCATCACTGCCTGCGGTAACGACAACATGAACAATCGTGAGATCACCGACCTGACCGAAGCGATGGTTAACTCCGGCAGTAAAATCAGCTGGGGTCTCCCCATTGTGTTAGATAAACACTGTGTCGGTGGCTTACCCGGTAACCGCACCACGCCGATTGTTGTATCTATTCTTGCCGCCAGCGGACTGACCGTTCCGAAAACCTCATCCCGCGCGATCACCTCACCCGCTGGTACAGCGGATACGATGGAAACCCTGACTAATGTCTCCCTATCTCTGGATGAGATGAAAAAAGTGGTTTGCGAAAATGGCGGCTGTTTAGCCTGGGGCGGTTCCGTGCGCCTTTCCCCCGCCGATGATCTGCTGATTAAAGTGGAACGTGTACTGGATATTGATAGTGAAGGTCAGCTAATCGCATCAGTACTATCGAAAAAGATCGCAGCCGGTGCCACCCATGTACTTATTGATATGCCCGTTGGCCCGACCGCAAAAGTACGCAGTCAAGAATCGGCGGAAAAATTAGCGGATAGCTTCCGAAAAGTGGCCAACGCACTGGGCCTGACCATCGACATTATGTTCAGTGATGGCCGTCAGCCGGTCGGGTTTGGTGTAGGCCCCGCGTTGGAGGCCCGCGATATTCTTGCCGTGTTGCAGAACACACCGGATGCTCCAACCGACCTGAAAGAGCGCTCAATCGAAGTGGCCGGGGCTATGCTGGAGATGGTGACCGAACTGCCTAAAGGGGAAGGTAAGAAGCGTTCACGTGAACTGATAGAAACAGGCAAGGCCTGGAATAAGTTCAAGAAAATCTGTGAAGCCCAGGGCGGCCTGCGCGAACCACCTATCGCACCCTATCGCTTTGAACTTATCGCGCATCAACAGGGCTGGGTCCAGAGTGTGGATAACCGCAGACTCTCACAAGTCGCTAAATTGGCAGGAGCCCCTGCCGATCTGGCCGCCGGGGTTGAGATACACGTCAAACTGGGTGATCAGGTGCGTCCAAATCAGCCGTTACTCACGATCCATGCGGAAAGCGTGGGCGAACTGAATTACGCCGTCGAATATCTGGAAGCCCATGAAGAGACGGTTCAGGTCAGTACAGACAAGGAGGCCTACGATGAAACCATTGCTCTTTAACCTCGACTCAGACCCCGTACTGGCAACCAAACTCGGCAACGCGCTGCAGGCAGAGACAGGAAAGCTCGATCAACGCCGGTTTCCAGACGGCGAAAGCTACCTGCGTGTGCTGAATAGGTGCGAAGGGCGAGATGTGGCCATTTTCTGTAACCTCAATCGCCCCGATGAAAAGACCCTGCGCCTGTTATTTCTAATAGACACCCTACGTGAACTAGGTGTTCGACAGATTGGCTTGATCACACCTTACCTGGCTTACATGCGACAGGATAAACGCTTTCAACCCGGCGAGTGTGTCAGCTCCCGCCCCTATGCCCGTCTGCTCTCGGATGCTCTGGATTGGCTGATCACAGTGGACCCTCATTTGCATCGTTACAACAGTTTGGATGAGATCTACAGTATCCCTACGCACGTTGTTCCGGCAGCACCGCTCATTGCCGAATGGATCAAGCTCAATGTCAGCCAGCCCTTGCTCATCGGCCCTGACAGCGAAAGTGAGCAATGGGTTTCACAGGTTGCTCAGTTGGCCAATGCTCCATTTCAGGTGCTACAAAAAGTTCGCCACGGCGATTACGACGTCGAAGTAACCCTGCCCGAGGTCGAGAATTGGCATTCACATACGCCGGTCTTGGTGGATGATATTATTTCCAGTGGCCGGACCATGCAGGAAACCGTTACCCACCTCAGACACGCCGGACTGAAACAACCGTATTGCATCGGCGTGCACGGGCTTTTTGCACACAATGCCTATGAACAACTTTCGGACGTGGCAAAAGTCATCACCACCAGCTGCATTCCGCACCCTAGTAATAAAATTGAAATTGCCGAAGCATTAGCCAATGCAGCTAAAGAACAACTCCTGAGATGAACCATCCCCGAAATGACCAACGTACACACTGATCTGCCAAACGGCACGCTGGACTACGCTACTCACTTTTTACAGACAACCGCGGCGGATCGGCTATTGGAGGTTCTTAGCGAAGAGATTCACTGGCAACAGGATCGTATCCAACTGTTCGGGAAAGAACACCCGATCCCCCGTCTGCAGTGCTTCCAGGGTGATCCGGGCATCACGTACCGCTATTCCAATCTCTGTCTGGATGCTGAAGCATGGCATCCGGCGATACAAAGCCTTCGGGAACAACTTGAAGCACTTGGATACGGCTCATTTAACGCCGTGTTGATGAACCTCTACCGCGATGGCCTGGACAGTATGGGGTGGCACAGCGACGATGAACCTGAGCTTGGAAAAAATCCGATCATCGCATCAATCAGCCTTGGGGAGGCGCGACGTTTTCTACTGCGCCGTAAAGACAACCACACCACAAAGCAGGAACTGATACTCGAACACGGTTCTCTGCTGTTGATGAGCGGCGAGATACAGCATTTCTGGCAACACAGTGTTCCGCGGACTCAAAAGCCCCGCCAGCCACGAATAAACCTGACCTTCAGGCAAGTGCGCTGAAAGAAGGATAAAACCCACACATGTGGTGACTATTCAACAGATAATTAACTTGCTAAGGTTTCTGCCATCTTCGAATTGTTATGCAGAGCCCTACGTATGAACGCTGTTATCGATCTACTCAAGTCACACCGCTCCATCCGCCAGTTCACTGACCAGCCGATAGAACAGACGACCATCGAAACGTTGATTGAAGCGGGTCAGGCAGCGGCTACATCCAGCTTTATCCAGGCCTGTACAGTTATTCAGGTCAGCAACCCAAACACACGTGAGAAGCTGGCAGCCTGCGCCGGTGGTCAGGCCTATGTTGCCGCTGCGCCCGTCTTTTTGGTGTTCTGTGCCGATATGAAGCGCCATCAGCTCACCTGTGAAATGCATGATGCTCAAATGCAATCGGGCTTCACCGAGCAGTTCATCACAGCATCATTGGACACCGCCCTGTTCTCACAGAATCTGGTCGTTGCGGCTGAATCTCTCGGCTTAGGTACCGTGTATATTGGCGGATTGCGCAATAAGATCGCCGAAGTGGCTGATCTGTTGCAGTTGCCTGATATGGTGTATCCGGTTTTTGGTCTCTGTCTGGGTTATCCGGCTCAGAACCCGGAAGTAAAACCGCGTTTACCCGTGAACGTCGTGCTGAAACAGGACGTGTACGATGACAAAGCCGATCGCGATCTGATCACCGACTATGATGCCCATGTACGCGATTACTATAAGACCCGTACCGGCGGTACCAAAGACATGAGCTGGAGTGAACAGATCTCCGGTATGCTGGTGAAAGAGTCTCGCCCTCACATGCTACCGTTCCTGCAGGAACGCGGTTTCTTATTGAAGTAAGCTTTTACGTATTAAACGCCCACAAAAAAGCCCGAGCATTGCTCAGGCTTTTTTATTTCTGCGCTTAGCGTTTACAGCTGAGCAGCCCAGCCGCTCACCCATTCGCTTGCAGCTTCTTCCTGATCTTCAGTTTCACAGGCATCGATCACCAGTGGCTCTCCAACACGCTGCACCTGCAGCTCCTGCATCAACTCATCCATCTGCTTGCCTGCATTAGCAAAATTCTGGTAACCGCTATCGCCCAGGGAGATAACACCGTAACGTTTTTCCGGCATCAGCGGCGTGTTGTCTTTCAGCTTCGCGTACAGCGGCATCAGATTGTTAGGAATTTCGCCCAAACCGATGGTTGCAGTGCACACCAACAAAACGTCTGTTTCCTCTGCAACCACTTCGTCCAGCTCTGGTTCTTCCAGAACGACGGTGTTGTGACCAAGACCGTTTAGCTGTTCAGCACAATCATCCGCTACCTGCTTCGCATTACCGTAGGTAGAGCCTACCAGCACCTTGATATTCGCCATCGAGTAAAACCTTACAATCTGCTTAAAAAATGAGCGCCAATTCTAATGAAATTCCCTCACGAAAAAAACCTCTGTTTAATGGGGACTTTCGCAGCTGCGTAACTTATGCCGTCCTAGGTTCAAAGCAAACTCACCGCACCTCAACTATCCTTTTTTCATGATTCCCGGAACGGAGGTCGATATGGCCAATTTACATGTCTCTCGTCTGCTGGAAGAACTCGAAACAAAAGCCCATCATAAATCACGCTTATCGGAGGTTTCGTTTCCGGTCAGCGCCGACGATTTGATCCGGTTAGAGGCATTAGCCGATGTCTTCGATATGGATCAGAGTGAGCTGATCACCGCACTACTGCATACGGTTTTACAGGAGGTTGAAGCCTCAATGCCCTACCGTCAGGGCAGCAAAGTGATCCGGGTAGAAGATGGTGATCCGGTGTATGAAGACGTTGGACCTACTCCGCGTTATCTGGCAGTTAAACGTAAACTGGAAAAGATGCATCCAGCGGTCAATAACACGACAAATCAAACCACCGCATTAAAGTCGGCAACCAAATAAAACGGGAACGGCCCCATGAATAAACTGATTGCGCACAGCATAACGATTGTTCTGAGCGGTTTAATCTCCGCCGCAGCACTGGCCGATGGCCACAATGCTGCCAAAGCGTATATCGTGTCACCCAGCAATGGGGAAACGGTCTCTACAACGTTTAAAGTGATCTTTGGTCTCAAAGGAATGGGCGTGTCGCCCGCAGGTGTAGAGAAAGAAAACACCGGACATCATCACCTGTTGATCGATATGGAATCACTGCCACCACTCGATCAACCCTTAGGCGCCGAGGTGAAACATTTTGGGGGAGGCCAAACGGAAACCACACTCACACTGCCCCCCGGGCAACATACCCTGCAACTGATATTGGGGGATCACCTTCACACACCACATAACCCACCGGTGGTATCGGACCCGATAACCATAGAGGTGAAATAACCACCCACGAAAGAAAACAATGAGAATGAGCTGGAATGCGTTGAGCAATCAGCGCACCAGCTCATGGTCCCTATAGTGAGGATCAATCCAGCATTTAGGCAGAGCCTCACCTGATGGAAAGGACAGTTCCTGTTTAGTGTACTGCTCTGCTTCCTGCAACTCCTCACCATAGTGGCAACGTCCTACCAACTGCGACTGGTAAGGATCGAACAGATCAGTCAACTCCACCACTTCGATCAAATGGCCATACTTACGCTCTTTCAGAAACATGATTCACTCCGCGTGTTGCAGTAATACCTACAAGTTTAGGAGCTAACATCAAAAAGCAGGCATAAAAAAACGCGGACAGGGCCGCGTTTTTTTATGCCTAAGACAAGAAGGCTTATCTGGCTGGCATGTCCGGCTGATTGCGGCCGTAAAAGATTTCACGCATCTCCTTAAACAGACGATCCGTAATCTCTTTCACTTCTTTACCCGTCAAATCTTCCTTGGTCGCACCAAACAGGTACTGATCCAGATCGTAGTCATTCAGCATCATTTTGGTATGGAAGATGTTTTCCTGATAAACATTCACGTCCACCATGCTGTAAAGATCACAAATATCATCACTGATGAAGTTCTGGATGGAGTTGATATCGTGATCGATATAATGCTTCACACCGGCTACGTCACGGGTAAAACCACGCACACGATAGTCGATGGTAACAATATCGGAGTCCAGTTTATGGATCAGATAATTCAGTGCTTTCAGCGGAGAGATAATCCCGCAGGTGGATACTTCAATATCCGCACGAAAGGTACAAATACCATTATCCGGATGGGCTTCCGGGTAGGTATGCACACAGATATGACTCTTATCCAGATGTGCTACCACTGAGTCAGGCAACGGCCCCGGCTTCTCAGTCTGATCGACATTCTCCGCATCTTTAATCGGCTCTTCAGCTACCAAAATGGTGACACTGGCCCCTTGCGGCTCGTAATCCTGACGCGCTACGTTCAGCACGTTAGCGCCAATAATGTCACATACCTCTGTCAGAATTTCTGTCAGACGGTCAGCGTTGTACTGCTCATCGATATACTCGATGTACTCTGCTTTTTGCTCCGCAGTTTTTGCGTAGCAAACATCATAAATACAGAAGCTCAGGCTTTTAGTCAGGTTATTAAAGCCCTGCAGTTTAATTTTACCGTTTGATGCCAACTCGGGTGCTCTCCAGTACGAAAATCAATGCTTTAGAGGCCTACGAACCCATTCTGTAGGGTGCACAAAAGGTGTTCGTAGAGTCTGTAAATTATGGAACAAAAACACTGTTTTTGGTGGGCGAATTGTAGAGCAGAACGCAACAAACACAAAGAAAATTTTTTTCTGCTCGAAAGAGATAAATTCACCGCATTTTATCGACCATTTCAACGCTTTTACGTTCAATAAGAAACATTTTCATCTATACCAGAAAAGCGAGTCGAATTTACGCATTTCTACCACTGACTTTTACCCCTGCAAGCAAACACC
>NZ_JBFGYC010000166.1:0-7170 GCF_041587635.1 Pontibacterium sp.
CACCTGTCTCTACTCCGATATCGTGTTGCCAACTGCAACCTGGTACGAGAAAGATGACCTGAATACATCGGACATGCACCCGTTCATTCACCCACTGTCTGCAGCGACTGACCCTGCTTGGGAAGCGCGCTCTGACTGGGATATCTACAAAGGCATTGCTGAGAAATTCTCTGAGGTCTGCGTTGGTCACCTGGGTGTTGAGAAAGATATCGTTACTGTTCCTATGCAGCACGATACTCCGGGAGAACTGGCACAGCCGATGGGCGTACTGGACTGGAAGAAAGGCGAATGTGAGCCGGTTCCAGGCAAGTCCATGCCAAATCTGGCGGTGGTTGAACGTGACTACCCGAACACCTACAAGCGCTTCACGTCTGTAGGTCCGTTGCTGGAGTCTCTGGGTAACGGCGGTAAAGGTATCACTTGGGATACGAAGGAAGAGGTCGATTTCCTTAAAAAACTCAACTGGACTCACACCGAAGAGGGTGCATCTGAAGGTCGGGCGAAGCTGGAAACAGCGATCGATGCGGCTGAGATGATCCTGAGCCTTGCGCCGGAAACCAACGGTACCGTTGCGGTGAAAGCGTGGGAAGCACTGGGTGAGTACACCGGTCTTGATCACTCACACCTGGCGAAGCCAAAAGAAGAGGAAAAAATCCGCTTCCGTGATGTTCAGGCGCAGCCTCGTAAGATCATCTCCTCTCCAACCTGGTCAGGTCTGGAAGATGAGCACGTGTCTTACAACGCTTGTTACACCAACGTTCATGAGTTGATCCCTTGGCGTACTGTTACCGGTCGTCAGCAGTTCTATCAAGATCATGAATGGATGCGTGACTTCGGTGAAAGCTTGATGTCGTATCGTCCGCCGATCAACACCAAGTCGGTTAACCCGATCATGAATGCCAAGCCAAACGGCAACCCAGAGATCGCGTTGAACTGGATCACACCGCACCAGAAGTGGGGTATTCACTCCACCTACAGTGACAACCTGATCATGCTGACCCTGTCTCGCGGTGGTCCGATTATCTGGATGTCCGAAGTGGATGCAGCAAAAGTCGGTATCGAAGATAACGACTGGGTTGAGATCTTCAACACCAACGGCGCGATTGCAGCCCGCGTGGTGGTATCACAGCGTGTGAACGAAGGTATGACCATGATGTACCACGCACAGGAACGTATCGTGAACGTGCCTGGTGCAGAAACAACCGGCACCCGTGGTGGTATCCATAACTCGGTAACCCGTGTATGTCCTAAACCGACCCACATGATCGGTGGTTATGCACAACAGTCCTACGGCTTTAACTACTACGGCACTGTTGGTTCCAACCGTGATGAGTTTGTAGTTGTTCGTAAGATGAAGAACATCGACTGGTTGGATGGTGAAGACAACAACACCGTTCAGGAGGCAGCCAAATGAAAATTCGTTCCCAAGTAGGCATGGTGCTGAACCTCGATAAATGTATCGGCTGTCACACCTGCTCGATCACCTGTAAGAACGTCTGGACCTCACGTGAGGGTATGGAGTACGGCTGGTTCAACAACGTTGAAACCAAGCCGGGCATCGGTTACCCGAAAGAGTGGGAGAACCAGGACAAGTGGAAAGGTGGCTGGATTCGCAAAGCCGATGGCAACATCGAGCCGCGTATCGGTGGTAAGTGGCGCGTGTTGGCGAATATCTTCGCCAACCCGGATATGCCTGAGATCGACGACTATTACGAGCCGTTCGATTTCGATTACCAGCAGCTGCACAATGCGCCAGAAGGTAAGCACCAGCCGGTTGCTCGTCCGCGCTCACTGATCACCGGTGACCGTATGGACAAGATCGAATGGGGTCCGAACTGGGAAGAGATCCTCGGTACTGAGTTCGTCAAACGTTCTAAAGATAAGAACTTCGACAACGTACAGAAGGATATCTACGGCCAGTTCGAGAACACCTTCATGATGTACCTGCCACGTCTGTGTGAGCACTGTCTGAACCCAGCATGCGTAGCATCTTGCCCATCGGGTGCGATCTACAAACGCGAAGAAGACGGTATCGTACTGATCGATCAGGACAAGTGCCGCGGCTGGCGTATGTGTGTCAGCGGTTGCCCGTACAAGAAGATCTACTACAACTGGAAAACCGGTAAATCTGAGAAGTGTATCTTCTGTTACCCACGTATCGAGTCCGGTCTGCCGACCGTCTGCTCCGAGACCTGTGTTGGCCGTATCCGTTACCTCGGTGTGATGCTTTACGATGCGGACCGCATCAAAGAAGTCGCTGCATCCGGTAACGAACAGGACCTGTACGAGAAACAGCTGGAGATCTTCCTTGATCCGTTTGATCCGGCAGTGATTGCACAGGCACGCAAAGATGGCGTTGATGACAACGTAATCACAGCCGCTCAGAACTCCCCAGTGTACAAGCTGGCGATGGACTGGAAACTGGCGCTGCCTCTGCACCCTGAATACCGCACACTGCCAATGGTTTGGTATGTGCCACCTCTAAGCCCGATCCAGTCTGCAGCTGATGCTGGCAAGATCGGTATGAACGGTGCACTGCCGGATGTTGATTCTCTGCGAATCCCGGTTAAGTACCTGGCGAACCTGCTGACTGCCGGTGACGAGAAGCCTGTTAAGGAAGCGCTGAAGCGTATTCTGGCGATGCGTGCATACAAGCGTGACGAACAGGTAGAAGGCAAGCTGAATCTGGAAGTGCTGGAAGAAGTGGGTCTGACCGAAGGACAGGCAAAAGAGATGTATCGTTACCTGGCAATCGCCAACTACGAAGATCGCTTTGTCGTTCCTACCAGCCACCGCGAACTGGCGAAGGAAGCCTTCCCAGAGCGTAACGGTTGTGGCTTCAGCTTTGGTAACGGCTGTGCCGGTGGTGAGACTGAATTCAACCTGTTCGGGGCGAAGAAGCAGAACGTCACTATGGTCGAGAAGATCAGCGGCGTGAAGCAGGTAGACCCGAAGGAGTTGACCGATGCGTAATCTGAAAATCATCTCCGCCCTGATGGACTATCCAGAAGCTGAGCTTCTGGAGGGTCGTCAGGAGTTGATCGATGAACTGCGCGACGATGTTTTCCTGGAAGAACCACAGAAAGCGTCGCTGATCGAGTTTATCGATCAGCTCTGCACCTCCGATCTGCTGGATGTTCAGGAAGAGTACGTGTCGCTGTTCGATCGGGGACGTTCTCACTCTCTGTTGTTGTTTGAACACGTCCATGGCGAAAGCCGTGACCGTGGTCAGGCGATGGTGGATCTGATGTCCGTCTACGAGAAACAGGGCTTTGAGATCAGCCAGCGTGAGCTACCTGATTACATCCCGCTGTTTCTTGAGTTCCTGTCTATACGGCCGGAACAGGAAGTACGCCAGTGGCTGGCCGATATCAGCCACATTCTAGCCCTGCTGGAAGCGCGACTGCACAAACGGGAAAGTGGTTATGCGGTGCTTTTCGAAGCGCTGTTGAGCCTGACCGGTGTGGTAGTTGAGCGTGAGGAGCTGAAGGAAAAAGTTGCGTCTGAAGCGCGTGACGATACCCCTGAAGCACTCGATAAAGTCTGGGAAGAAGAGATGGTGCGCTTCACCGAGGGTGGTGCTCAGGACAGCGCATCCAGCTGTGGCGATAGCCTGCTGACTCAGCGTCGTCGTGAACTGGATTCCGTGGATATCGCAAAACCACTGCATATTCAGCCGAGTGTTCAACCGTCTCCGACAGGTACAACCGGCTCCTGAGGGGCCCGGGAGAAATAGAATGTCTTACATTAATGATCTTTTGTTTGGGGTGTACCCGTACATCGCCGGTGCCATCTTCCTGATCGGTAGCTGGATTCGTTACGACCGGGAACAATACACCTGGCGCGCAAGCTCCAGTCAGATGCTGAGCTCGAAAGGGTTCCGTATGGCGAGCAACCTGTTCCACGTGGGCGTGTTGTTCATCTTCTTCGGTCACCTTGTGGGTCTGCTGACACCACATGCAGTGTACGAACCGTTTATCTCTACCGGTGGTAAGCAGCTGCTTGCAATCATCAGTGGTGGTGCTGCGGGTCTGGTGTGCTGGGTTGGCTGCTTCCTGCTGCTGAAACGTCGCCTGGGCGATAAGCGTGTCCGTGCGACCAGTACTAAAGCAGATATCTTTATTCTGGTTCTGCTGTTCGTACAGGTCACTCTGGGTCTGCTGACCATCCCATTCTCTATGGGGCACCTGGACGGTAGCGTGATGTTGCTGCTGGCAGGCTGGGCACAGAGTCTGGTGACTCTGCAGGCTGATGCGGCGAGCCATCTGGTGAATGTCGGCTTTATCTACAAGCTGCACATCTTCGTGGGTCTGACTATGTTTGTTGTCTTCCCATTCACCCGTATGGTGCACATCTGGAGCGCGCCGGTGAAATACTTCGCCCGCGGTTACCAGATCGTACGTCAGCGTTAAGATCGATCCAACACCTGCGGTGTAAGCCGCAGGTGTCTCTACTTTTTACCACCGTCTGAGGAGCAACCTCATGCAGATGATTGAAACCACCTCCCTGCCAACAGAAGCACCGGATTTTGATGATGTGATTGTCAACGGCAAGACCATTGAAGCCACGACTATCCTGCAAGAGATGCAGTACTACCCGGCGGAAACAATGGAAGACTCCCGTCAGCAGGCTGCACAGTCGCTGGTGGTGCGCGAGCTGCTATTACAGCGCGCTAAAGAATTAAATCTTGTTCCTGATGATAGCGATGCTGATTACGAACAACTGATCAGCACCTTACTGGAGCAAGAAGTGGACCTGTCTACTGCAGATCCAGAGACCTGCGAACGCTATTACGAAGCCAATATGGAACGTTTCAAAACGCCTGTATTGATCGCAGCAAGCCATATTTTGCTGGGTGCCGATCCCAATGATCTGGAAGAACGTGCGGCACGTCAGGCTGAAGCTGAGTCGCTGATCAGCACGCTGCAAGATAACCCGGATCGATTTGCGGCACTGGCGCAGCTCAACTCCGATTGTCCATCAAAAGAAGTGGGCGGTCAGATGGGGCAGCTGGATAAAGGTCAGACCGTGCCGGAGTTTGAGCGTCAGGTGTTTAACCTTGACGTAGGCCTGGCAGAACGACCGGTTGAAAGCCGTTACGGTTTTCATGTGGTCCGTATCGACCAGCGTGTTGAAGGTGAACAACTGCCTTACGAAGCGGTTGAAGACCGTATTCGCATGTACCTGCAGGAACGTAACTACCGTCGTGCAGTGAACCAGTACATTCAGTTGCTGGCCGGTGATGCTGAAATTGCCGGTATCGAGTTGCTGGGCGCAGATGCCCTGTTGGTTCAGTAGACACTGTTGGGACGTCTGTCTCTGATGTCATGGTTTCGAGGGTAACAAGATGCTTTCTGATCTATTAGCCAATAACAAAGCCTGGGCGAAGAAGATGGAAGAGCGCTGTCCGGGTTTCTTTAAAGAGCTGGCAGCGCAGCAGAAACCGGATTACCTCTGGATTGGCTGCTCCGATAGTCGCGTACCCGCAAATGAGATTGTGGGTCTGATGCCGGGAGAACTCTTCGTTCACCGTAATATCGCCAACATGGTGCTGCATACAGACCTCAACTGTCTCTCTGTGCTGCACTATGCGGTTGATGTGCTCAAGGTTAAACACATCATCGTGTGCGGACACTACGGTTGTGGTGGTGTGCGTGCATCGCTTGGCCACCAGGATCTGGGGCTGATCGACAACTGGTTGCGTCACCTGAAAGATATCGGTTACGCCAACCGGGATATTCTCAGCGCAGAAACCGATGAAGACCGTCGGGTTGATCGTTTCTGTGAATTGAACGTGATGGCACAAGTAAGCAACGTATGTAAAACCAAACCGGTTCAGCGTGCCTGGAAAGCTGGCCGTGAACTCACCATTCATGGTTGGATCTACAGCATTGAAGACGGTGTGATCAAAGACCTGAAAGTGGATGCAGATGACTTCGACAGCATGCCCGAGTTGTATTGGGTGGAGTAATAGACTCTGCTTCCGTCTGTAAGATCAAAGGCACCTATTAAGGTGCCTTTGTTGTGTATAGTGCTGAAACTTCCCTGCCTGCCTGCCTGCCTGCCTCGTTAAGTCGAGTTGGTCTCCGCACATAAGTAACCTGTTAATGTCCGGTTGAGTCAGCACTCTGTTTAGGTGCTGAGACTTTATGTCCTTATCTGCAGTATGTGAAGTTTATCTTTTGCGTATCCAAATCAGCCATGAACAACATCGTCGCGTTGTTGTCAGACGGCACGATACTTTCGAGTATATTGACCCTGCTATGACCCATTGATGAGTTGGGCTACTTGACCTCAGTTCGATTGGTTCGCGATGATGTGGGGTATATACCGTGCCGGCATGACTCAGAGCATTAAGATGCTGTTAGAGCATGAAATCAGAGCTTTATTTAATGTTGTCGTAGAGAGAGACGCTTTGAACAACCGAGTTATTAGTGCAAGTGATGATAGTCGTGTTGATAGTTTACTCAGTGGTTCAAAGTGGGGGGCGGGATCTGTAGGCACTCCGGTGACCATCACATATAGTTTTCCCGGTCAAAGCTCCGTTTGGCAATATACCGAAGAAGTTAATGCAGGCTATACGGGCTTAAACTCCTCTCAGCAGAGTGATTTTAGGGCTGCGCTCGATAGTTGGGCTGAGGTTTCGCAGCTTGCTTTTGTCGAAGTCGCGGATGGGACGACGTATGGTGATATTCGCGTTGCATTTACACAAGCTATATCGGGAAACACGCTTGGATATGCCTACTTGCCTGGATCTGGCAGTGTGTCTGGAAGCATTATCTCACCCAGTGCTGCTGCCGGGGATGTCTGGCTGAACCCAACGCTGACTGATCTGAGTTCGGGCAGTGTAGGGTATTCCACACTGATACACGAAGTGGGGCATGCGCTGGGATTAAAACACAGTTTTGAAGCAGAAGATGGCTTTCCTAGTCTCTCTACAGAGTTTGATACCACTCAATACATAGTGATGTCATATACAGATTATGACGGTGCTGGATATGTATTTGAGGAAGTGAGCGGGGGATACTACACCTATCAGGCCGTTCAAGCCGAAACGCCCATGGTATATGACATATTAGCCGCTCAATATATGTATGGTGTTGATACAACGACACGCACAGGTGACGATACTTATACATTCTCGGTGACGGCTCAATTGAAAACTATATG
>NZ_JBFGYC010000167.1:0-7159 GCF_041587635.1 Pontibacterium sp.
GTCATTTTCGGAGCGGCGAGCGACAACGGTTGCTTCATCGGCGGTATCAAAATTCAGCCCGTCAAAACCGTTATTATCCTCTTCCAAGGTCAGTTCAACGCGGTCTCCGTACAGATTCTTAATGGTTTGAGCCGCGGACTCCGTATTCTGATGGCGTAAGGTGAACGTGCGTACGATATCGTCACGGTAAACCACAATATCACCCTGATACTGCTCTTCGGTCATGATCAGATAGCTGTTATTACTTTTGCTATAGCGATACCAGAGCCCGGATACACGCGACAAGGTATCCACCGCGTGTTTCAGATCCACATCACGCAATAATAGATTCACCTGAGCCCCACTGGCTGCCTGAGTGACTGCGATGTTACTGCCGGTCATCGCTGCCAGAATTCGGGTCGCATCCTCGATGGCAGCGTTTTTAAATTCAACAAACTCGATCGTCTTGGTGACTGCATTAGCCGTAGGGGCCGCGATGCACAGACAGACCAGTAGCGTCTGGATATATTTTTTCATCACTGAATCACCACTTTCTCACCAAGGTTGCCGAACTCGATAATCAGGTTAAGCGGGTTGATCTCAACAATCCGCACGACGGTATCACTGGTCATCTGTTGCAGGCCCACCTTGTCACCTTCCTTCACTACAAAGGTGCCGAGGCCGTTGATATTTAAAAGACCGGCCTTTTCACCGTCCATACGGATAAAGCCGCGAAATTGCATTCGAGGGATACCCTGAGATTCTTCCTGTTGTGCTTGGCTTAGCGAGAATTTACCGCTGCTCTTTGTATCCTCGGTGGTGTTACCACTCAGACGTTTAGGGACGAAGAGATCTTTTTTCTGGAGGCTCGGTGCTGAAGGCTGACGGGTTTGTTCGGTATCGGCAAATGGGTCACGCGCGTTACGCGATAGACGTTTATCCATCTGCTGATTCACGCGTGCATAGTATTGCTCGAGTTTTTTCAGATTTCCGGCCAGATCGGAAGAGTCTAATGCTTCAACTCTAAGGGGGGATGGCGACTCGTTGGCTGTTTCTGCCTGTGCGATCAGGGGTATCCATACAACGAGCGCCAGCAGAAAGCGAACAGCCACGTGTGTCTCCAGAGTGTATGAAGTTGAGTACTTCAGGATTATTTAGCCCTACATTCTATGCATTTTATAATCGTTTTCAATAATAAAAACGATTATCATTTAGATTGTATTATTTGGTTTTGCCATAGGAAGGGATGCAATTGTGGGATTAGATCTGGCGTTGGTTGGTTTAAGAGTTTGTTTAGGTTCGATTTTTATTATTCATGGGGCGGATAAGCTGGGATGGGATAGCGGTGTATTTTGGCGCGAAGATAACCTGCTGGACTATACCCTGATTCAGTTGCAGGGATTTACGCAGCTAGTGGCGGGTTTATTTGGTTTTCTCTCAGAAGATCAGATTCGCTATCTGGCGCTGTCAGCCGCGTTAATCGAACTGATAGCTGGTTGGGCGCTGGCGTTGGGGTTTTTCACGCGACATGCTGCACTGCTATTGAGTGGACTGATGATGGTTGCGATCTACTTTCATCTGCCGCAGGGGTTTTATGCCCGTAATGGCGGGTTTGAGTGGGCGATGTTGTGTCTGGCGGGCAGTCAGGTGATGGTATTTATGGGGGCTGGCCGTTTTTCGGTCAGTGGCATATTCCGTGCGGTGAGCACAGCGGAAAGTCAGGTGTAGTCAGAAGTAGGAGGTCAGAGCGTTCACAATGTTTTGACCCCGATATACAACAGCGATCTGCATTCCCACGCGGGAGCATGGGAACGATGTGCATGGCGGACGTTAAACCGAGACACCCTGTTGCTGTAGCCATTGCTTGAGCTGAGGCAGTGGCAACGCCCCACTCATGCGAGCAACCTCTTTGCCCTGGCGGAACAGGATCAGGGTGGGAATGGAGCGAATTTGCCATTGGCTGGCGATGCCCTGCTCTGCTTCGGTATTCAGCTTAGCCAGTCGGATGTTGGGCTCAAACTCCTTTGCTGCTTGCTCGAAGATCGGAGCAAACTGCTGACAAGGACCACACCAGGTCGCCCAGCAATCGACCAGTACCGGAATATCGTTGCGATTGAGTACGCTGCTGACGTTGGCGGCAGACAATTCCTGTGCCTTACCACTGAAGACGGGTTGTTTACACTTGCCGCATTTCGGACCATCGCCTAGACGATCCGCTGGTATACGGTTGGTGACGTTACAGTGTGGGCAACTAAGATTCAGTGACATCGTTATTCTCCTTGTGAGTCCAACACACGGCGTGACTCTGCGTGGGACTTCAGTTTACTTGCCGATACAGAACGAACTGAAGATTCGGCCAAGCAGATCGTCTGAGCTGAATTCACCGGTAATTTCGTTCAGCGCCTGCTGTGCCTGACGCAGATCCTCGGCCAGTAACTCACCCGCCCCGTTCATCACTAGCTGGTCATGACCGGTTTGCAGCAGTTCATGGGCCTGTTCCAATGCTTCCAGATGACGACGACGGGCCAGAAATCCACCTTCGGTGGTGCTGGTGAAGCCCATACAGGTCTTCAGGTGGTCGCGTAGGGTATCCACACCTAAATTGCCTTTTGCTGAGAGTGCGATCAGGGTGTGACCGTGGGATTCGCGCTGGCCGATGGATTCACCGCTGAGGTCTGCCTTATTGCGGATGACGGTAATTTTATCTGCATCGGGCAGCTGGTGAACAAACTCGGGCCAGATCTGTTCGGGATCGTCCGTGTTGGTTGTTGTGCTATCCACCATCAATAGCACCCGGTCGGCGTTGCGGATCTCGTCCCAGGCACGGTTGATACCAATGCGTTCCACCTCATCAGGTGCTTCGCGTAAACCGGCAGTATCGATGATATGTAACGGCATCCCATCGATATGAATATGTTCGCGCAGGACATCACGGGTGGTCCCAGCAATATCCGTGACGATCGCCCGTTCCTGACCTGCCAGGGCATTGAGCAGGCTTGATTTACCGGCGTTCGGACGGCCCGCGATTACCACGTTCATGCCTTCACGCAGCAAGCTGCCCTGCTTGGCTTCGGACTGGACGGCGTCTACCCGCTCCAGCACGCTTTCCAGATCGGACAGTACTTTACCGTCAGCCAGGAAATCGATCTCCTCTTCAGGGAAGTCGATGGCGGCTTCGACATAGATACGCAGCTGAATCAGAGATTCAACCAACTCGTGGATACGATTGGAAAACTCCCCCTGCAGTGAGCGCAAGGCGCAACGTGCCGCTTGCTCGGAGGAGCTGTCGATCAGGTCGGCAATGGCCTCTGCCTGTGCCAGATCCAGCTTATCGTTGAGGAACGCCCGTTCAGAGAACTCACCTGGACGTGCCAGACGGGCACCCAGCTCCAATACACGACGCAGGATAAAGTCCATGATGATCGGGCCGCCGTGACCCTGCAGCTCCAGAACGTCTTCGCCGGTGAAGGAGTTCGGTCCGGGAAAATACAGGGCGATACCCTGATCGATCTGATTACCGCTGCCATCCATAAACGGACCGTAATGGGCGTAACGGGGTTTGGGTTCCAATCCCAGTATGTCACGGGCGATGGCCTGCGCCTGTTTACCCGAGACGCGGATAATGCCCACACCGCCACGTCCCGGAGGGGTAGCCTGAGCTGCAATGGTATCTTGATCAATCAGTGTCATATTCTTGTACCGTCAAAAGCAAAAAAGGCCCTGAAGGGCCTTTTTAATAGGGAGATGGTTTACTTGGCTTTCGCCGGTTCACCACTGCCCTCGATCTGTTTGTTGATCACGTACTGCTGTGCGATAGAGAGTACGTTGTTCACTACCCAGTACAGGGTCAGACCTGCCGGGAACCACAGGAAGAAGAAGGTGAAGACAATTGGCAGCATCTTCATGATCTTCGCCTGCATTGGGTCTGGAGGAGTTGGGTTCAGCGACTGCTGAATAAACATACTCGCGCCCATCAGCAATGGCAGGATGAAATATGGATCTTTGGATGACAAGTCAATCAGGTACAAGAACTCGGCATGACGCAGTTCCACAGATTCCATCAGTACCCAGTACAGAGCGATGAAGACCGGCATCTGCGCAACAATTGGCAGACAGCCACCCAGAGGGTTGATCTTCTCTTTCTGGTACAGCTTCATCATTTCCTGAGACATCTTCTGGCGATCATCGCCATACATCTCTTTCATGCGCTGCATTTCTGGACCGAACTTACGCATCTTCGCCATGGACTTGAACGCTTTCGCATTCAGGTGGAACAGCGCAGCTTTCACCAGTACGGTAACACCGATGATTGCCAGACCCCAGTTACCCAGGAAGGAGTAAACCTTGGTCAACAACCAGTACAGAGGAGAGGCAACCCACCACAACCAACCGTAATCTACGGTAAGTTTCAGGTTTTCGTTGGCCGCTTCCATCTGATCCTGATCTTTAGGACCTGCGTAGAAGTTTGCGGTGACTGTCTTAGTCTCACCCGGTGCAACAATGAAGTCAGGAGAGATAAAGCCCATGATGTAAGCGTCGTTCAGCTTGCGAGACTTGTAGCTGTACTCGGCACCGGCTTCCGGGATCCAGGCACTGACAAAGTAATGCTGAACGAAGGCAACGTACCCATCCTGAGAAGTGGCTTTAAACGCCTTCTCATCCATATCGTCGAAATCAACTTTCTGATAGTTGTCTTCAACGGTGGAGAACACTGCACCCAGGTAGGATTGCATACCCATATCGGTGCTGGTGGTTGGGTCTTCGCTGCTATCACGCTTGATCTGGCCGAACAGATTTGCCTTCCAGTTTTCTGCAGACTGGTTATCGACAATATAGGACAGGCCAACGTTATAGGATCCTTTGGTGAAGGTATAACGTTTGGTGATCTTCACACCTTTGGAATCGGTGAGTTTCAGATCAACGTTAATACTTTCCTGTTCACCCAGCTCAAATTGAGCCGCATCAACCTGATATGTTGGACGACCTGCTTTGCTGGCATCCGGACCATCGCTACCAACCAGACCGCTCTGAGAAACGTATGTGCGGTTGGTGGTCTGTTCCATCAATACGAATGGCTGCTCAGAACCCAGAGCTGCTTTATGTGCTGGCAGGGCCACCTGAATGATATCGCCACCTTTAGTGTCGATAATGACATTCAGCACATCAGTGTTGATGGTGATCAACTGTGCGGAAGCTGCTTTAACTTTCGTGCCGGTATTTGGTACGTCTGCGCTTGCTGTTTCTTCGTCAGCCGCAACGGGCAGATCTGTTTCCACAGCAGGAGTACTGTACGCGGAAACCGAAGTCACTACCTGCTCACCCGCTGTCTGCGACTGGCCGTAGTCTTCGTTCCACTGCAGTACCAGCATGTAAGAGATCAATGCCATTGCGGTGATCAGTATGATTCGCTGTACATCCATGGGTTAACCGTTTTCTTTGTTTGTACGCTGTTTAGCTTTTTTTCTTAGCCGCGACCAACACTTGGAACTCAATTTGTGAAGATCTTCGGATTCCAGGTCGCCTAGTCCACGTCGTGCGAGCACGACAATGTCAACCGCAGGTAATTTATGCTGATTGAGGCGAAAAGACTCGCGAATGATACGCCGAACACGGTTACGTTGCACCGCTAAGCGTATATTTTTTTTGGATAAGACAAACCCGATACGAGGATGATCGAGTCCGTTGGGACGGGCAAGAATAAGGATCTGTTGGTCTGGTACTTTCAGAGAAGCATTATCAAATACTCGCTGAAAGCCCCCACCAGTAAGAATTCTTAACTCGCGGGGATATCCGAATGTGGTCATTCAAATAACCAGACCTTTTCAGGAAGCCATTACTTAGACAGACGCTTACGGCCTTTAGCACGGCGACGGTTAATCAACTGACGACCATTTTTGGTAGCCATGCGAGCACGGAAACCGTGAGTACGTTTGCGTTTCAGAACGCTTGGTTGGAATGTTCTTTTCATCGGAGTAGTCCTACTAACACTCGTTAATTTTGGGTGCCTGAGTATCAGCACGGTAAAAATTAGACCGCGGATTCTACGTAATCTGATCTACACCTTCAACCGTAATTTACCTCTTTTGTATAAATATTCGGCAAAAAAATGGCAATCTGGATAACCTCAGGATATCTGCCTAAATCTGTTGAAAACTTAGGTATCCAATAAATAATCAATAAGATAGCCTGTGATTAAGGCTGGGGGAATCACGTTGAAAGGTTGTTGTTTAAATCACCAAAAAATTCTCTGATCCCCGTAAAACGGGCATCTTCGGCCTGATTGGGTTCAGTGTAAGGTATTTTGCAAATAATGGAATTGTTTGTGGATAAGTGGGCGGCTTGAGGATAAAATCCTTACTCTTGGATAAATAAAGCCTTCAGTGCCACCGAAACTGCATAAAAGCAGGCCCGCTGCGCTGTGTACAAGTCGTGCTACACCCCTGTGTTTGCAGGCTGTATATAAGGTGCGGTGTGTGTATAGCAGCGTACGGATCAAGTACGGAACGTACTTAGAACGTGGAGAGGATCAGTTAAATTATGTCGACGGAATTGTGGGATCGCTGTTTGCAGAGCCTTCAGGAAGAGTTTCCTGCTCAGCAATACAATACCTGGATCCGACCTCTGAAAGCATCGCCTGACTCCCCGGATCAACTGGTTCTGTTGGCGCCAAACCGTTTTGTTAAGGACTGGGTCAGCGATAAGTTCCTGTCCCGGATTCGTCAGGTCGTATGTGACGTCAGCGGCGATATCAGCGCCAGCGTCTCTCTGGATGTGGCGGGTATGGCCGGTGCCGCACGCGGTATGCGTCAGCGCCCTGTTATGCCATCACGTGCACGACCTGCGGCAGTTGCGCCGATTCCGGCCGCGACACCTGCAGCGCAACCTGCTGCTGTTCATGCGGCGCCGACGCCTGCTGCTGCCGCGCCGGTTAGCTTCGGTGTACCTGAATCAGCCGATATCATCACCCCGCCAACGGTTTCCGAAGCGCGTGAATCGCTGTTTCAAATGCCTCAGCCTGAACTGCCTCTGGGTCATGAAGCGACACTCAGCACCAGCAGTATGGTGACTCAGGTTCCGATCAGCGAACGTCTGGTCGAGGTTGAGGGCGGCGTCCGCCATCAATCCAATTTGAACAACTCGTTTACGTTCGAGTCCTTTGTTCAGGGTAAGTCGAACCAAC
>NZ_JBFGYC010000168.1:0-7108 GCF_041587635.1 Pontibacterium sp.
ATACTGCCCAGCTCTTCCAGACGGTCGTAGCTCACGCCGGTAAACTTTGGTGTCAGGGCCGCGATCTCGTCCATGATCTCGGATGTGTCCTGATAATCCATCGTGTAACCCAAGGCATTGGACAGCAACATCGTCACTTCCCAGTCCGCTTTACCGGCCAATGGCGGCATCACCTTACGCACACGGTTAATACGGCGCTCGGCATTGGTAAAGGTGCCGTCTTTTTCCAGGAAAGATGAACCTGGCAGGAAGACATGGGCAAACTTCGCGGTTTCATTGAGGAAAATATCCTGCACGATCAGGCAATCCAGTGCCTTCAGGGCCGCCTGTACATGGCTGGTATTCGGATCAGACTGGGCGATATCTTCACCCTGGCAGTAAAGACCACGGAAGGTGCCATCCAGCGCCGCATCAAACATGTTCGGAATACGCAGGCCCGGCTCGTTGTCCAGCTCCACGTTCCAGCGTGATTCAAAGCGACTGCGTACTGCATCGTCCGCCACGTGCTGGTAACCCGGCAACTCATGCGGGAAAGAGCCCATATCACAGGAACCCTGCACATTGTTCTGACCCCGCAGCGGGTTTACACCCACACCTTCACGGCCGATATTGCCGGTCGCCAGTGCGAGATTGGCAATCCCCATCACCATGCTGGAGCCCTGACTGTGTTCAGTCACACCCAGACCGTAATAGATCGCCGCATTCCCCGCTTGCGCATACAAGCGTGCCGCACTGCGCAGTTCGTCAGCCGGGATACCGGTGATCGCTTCGGTCTGCTCCGGTGCATGCTGCGGCTCGGAGATAAAGGCACGCCATGCCTGATACGCCTGCTCTTCACAACGCTCTGCGATAAAGACCGTGTCTTCCAGACCTTCGGTCACAATCACATGCGCCATGGCATTCACAAACGCCACGTTGCTGCCTGGACGCAGTTTCAGGTGATGCTGGGTTTCAACGTGCGGACTTTTCACCAGATCAATACGGCGCGGATCCACGACGATCAACTTAGCGCCTTCGCGTAAACGGCGTTTCAACAGGGAACCAAACACCGGATGGGCATCGGTTGGGTTAGCCCCAATCACCATCACCAGATCAGCGTGCATCACTGAATCAAAGGTCTGCGTGCCGGCTGATTCGCCCAGCGTGGTTTTCAGGCCGTAACCGGTGGGCGAGTGACACACACGGGCACAGGTATCGGTGTTGTTGTTACCAAACGCCGCACGGATCAGTTTCTGCACCAGATAGGTTTCTTCATTGGTGCAACGTGATGAGGTAATCCCGCCGATGCTTTCACGGCCATGATCAGCCTGAATACTGCGCAGACGCTCAGCGGCAAAACTGATCGCCTCTTCCCAGGACACTTCCTGCCACGGCTGATCAATAGAGTCACGGATCATCGGCTGGGTAATACGGTCTTCGTGGGTTGCGTAACCAAATGCAAAACGCCCTTTAACGCAGGAGTGACCGTGGTTTGCCTGTCCGTCTTTATACGGCACCATGCGGATCACTTCGCTGCCTTTCATATCGGCCTTAAAGGAACAACCCACACCACAATAAGCACAGGTGGTCACCACCGAGTGCTCCGGCTGACCCGCATCAATCACCGATTTTTCCATCAGCGTAGAGGTCGGGCAGCTCTGCACGCAGGCGCCACAGGAGACACACTCAGAATCCAGAAACGGCTGATCCTGACCCGGTGA
Organism: Pontibacterium sp.; assembly: GCF_041587635.1. Taxonomy (NCBI): domain Bacteria; kingdom Pseudomonadati; phylum Pseudomonadota; class Gammaproteobacteria; order Oceanospirillales; family Oceanospirillaceae; genus Pontibacterium; species Pontibacterium sp. The sequence goes on from NZ_JBFGYC010000168.1 coordinate 1,701, forward strand.
GACGGTGGAATCAAAACCACGCCCGGAGATTGTCAGTGCAAAGGTGCCCTGCACCTCTTCACAGGCCCGCACACAGCGGGAGCAGACAATACATTTGCTCGGATCGAAGGTGAAATACGGGTTGGATTCATCCTTCTGTGCATCCAGATGGTTCTCACCCTTAAAGCCATAACGCACTTCGCGCAGACCCACGGCACCGGCCATGTCCTGCAGTTCACAATCACCGTTGCTCGGACAGGTCAGACAGTCCAGTGGGTGGTCGGAGATATACAGCTCCATGATATTGCGGCGCAAGCGGGCCAGCTTATCGGTCTGGGTATTCACCTGCATACCCGCTTCCACCGGCGTGGTGCAGGATGCGGGCGTACCGCGACGACCGTCGATCTCAACCGCACAGATACGGCAGGAACCAAAGGCTTCCAGATTATCGGAGGCACAGAGTTTCGGAATATTGATATCGGCTTCCGCTGCGGCACGCAGCACTGAAGTCCCTTCCGGTACTGTCACCTCTACGCCATCAATCTGCAGCGTAATCAGGTTTTCTGACAATCGCGCCGGCGTGCCGTAATCTTTGTTTGGATCAAAATGCTGCAACATGATCAGACACCTCCGTCAGCTGTCTTTGGTTCGAAATCTTCTGGAAAATACTTCACCGCACTTTGCACCGGGAACGGGGTCATTCCCCCCATCGCACACAACGAGCCATCGATCATGGTGTCGCAGAGGTCCCCCAGCAGTTCCAGATTGGCTTCACGGTTTTCGTTATTGCGGATACGATCGATCACCTCCACCCCACGGGTAGAGCCGATACGACAAGGCGTACATTTACCGCAGGATTCCGCCACGCAGAACTCCATGGAGAAGCGTGCCTGCTCGGACATATCCACCGTATCGTCAAAGACCACCACACCACCGTGGCCCAGGACCGCGCCGATCGCAGAGAAGGCTTCATAATCCAGTGGCGTATCCCACTGGCTTTCCGGCATATACGCGCCTAGAGGACCACCCACCTGTACCGCACGGACCGGATGACCGGAGAATGTACCTTCACCAAAATCTTCGATCAGTTCACGCAGGGTGAGACCAAACGCCAGCTCAATCAGACCGCCGCGCTTAATATTACCGGCCAGCTGAAACGGCAACGTACCCAGTGAACGCCCCATGCCAAAGTCGGCATACGCCTGTGCACCTTTGTCCATAATGAACGGGATGGCAGCCAGCGACAGTACGTTGTTCACCACCGTGGGTTGCCCAAACAAACCTTCGATCGCAGGCAGCGGCGGCTTGGCTCGCACCAGACCCCGTTTGCCCTCCAGGCTCTCCAGCAAAGAGGTCTCTTCACCACAGATATACGCTTCGGCACCTAAACGCACTTCCAGCTGGAAAGCGTGGCCGCTGCCCCAGATGTTATCACCCAGGAAACCCGCCGCTTCGGCCTTGGCAATGGCTTCATTCAGAATCTGATGTGCTACCGGATACTCTGAGCGCAGGTAGATGTAACCCTGAGTGGCACCCACGGCCAGACCGGCTATTGTCATGCCCTCGATCAGCATGTAGGGATCAGCTTCCATCACCATGCGATCAGCAAAGGTACCGGAGTCGCCTTCATCGGCATTGCAGACAATGTATTTCTGACCGGTCAGATCCGTCGGCACCGCATCCAGCACGGTCTGCCACTTGATACCCGTTGGGAAGGCGGCACCACCACGGCCCCGCAGGCCGGAGGCTTTTACCGCATCAACGATTTCTTGCGCGCTCAATGCCAGCGCGTTGCGCAGGCCAGAAAAGCCATCATGTTGTTGGTAATCATCCAGCGACACCGGATCGGTAATACCGGCGCGGGCGAACGTCAGCCGCTGCTGCTTTTTCAGATAGGGAATTTCTTCGGTCAGACCCAGGCTCAAAGGATGTCCCTGCTCGCCCTTAAGCATGCCCTGTTCCAGCAAACTGTCGATATCCGCACAGGTCACCGGACCGTAAGCCACACGTCCCGCGGCTGTTTCCACCTCAACCATCGGCTCAAGCCAGAACAAACCACGCGAGCCGTTACGAACAATCTGCACACTCTCATTTCGCTGTTCTACGACAGCAGCAAATTCTGACACCAGCTGCTCAGCACCTAACGCCAGCGAGGTGGTATCACGTGGGATAAATACTTTAACGTTCATACCGGTCATCACTTCACCTGCACAGACTGGGTGGTGAGTTCGTCCACCAGTTGATCAAAACGCTCATGGCTGACACGTGCAAGGATCTCATCATCGACTCGCACGGACGGACCACACGCGCAGTTGCCCAGACAGAACACCTTCTCCAGCGTGATCTCACGGTCAGCCGTGGTCTGGTGGTACTCCACGCCCAGACGCTCCTGCGCGTAAGCCTCGAGCTGACGGGCACCGCGTGCCTGACACGCTTCTGCTGCACAGATCTGGACGATATGACGACCCGGTGGCGTGGTGCGGAAGTGGTGATAGAAACTGATAACACCGTGTACTTCAGCCCGCGACAGGTTGAGTTCGGCGGCGATCATAGCGACCGAGCGTTCAGGAACGTAGCCTTCACTGTCCTGAATACCGTGGAGAATTGGCAAAAGCGCACCGGGCTTGTTTTTAAGCCCTTCGATAATGCCTGCCACACGTTGCTCGCGCTGCTCATCGAAAGCGTTTGTAGTCATGTGATGTAATACTCGGCTCTTGTTTTTATATATGCACTAAAATACATATTTGATCATTATCTAAACGTGATAATGTCTGTTTTATGACTTAAAAGTAGCATTGACACTAAATATTAAAAATATGAAATGTTGTTCATATGAAGAGAATACAAGTTGTTCCAACCTGGTCTTTCCGCGATGGTAGCGGTAACCAGTTGAATCCCCAGTTATTTTCCCTGCTGCGGGCGATTCATGAAGAAGGAAAACTCACTGCGGCAACGAAAAAAGCGGGCATCTCCTACCGACACGGTTGGAACCTACTCAACACCTGGGCGGCTTTTTTCGGCGTACCGCTGGTTGAATTACAAAAGGGCCGGGGTGCCCACCTGACGGCACTGGGCGAGAAACTGATCTGGGCTGAGCAACGCGTGGTCGCACGTCTGGAACCGCAACTGGAAAGTCTGGCATCAGATCTGAACATGGAGATCCACCGGGCACTGGAAGGTGTAAGCCCCCTATTAAGGGTGCATGCCAGCCACGGTTACGCGGTGGCGTTACTACCTGACTACGCCGACGGCATCCAGCTGGACCTGCAATACAAAAGTGCAGAGGAAGCATTGGCGTCCCTTAGCCGGGGTAATTGTGAAGTCGCGGGGTTCCACCTGCCCACCAGTGTGATCAGCCCACAGTTAATCGACAGCTACAGCCGGTATCTGAAGCCCCGCGTACATAAGGTGATCCGTTTTATCACCCGCCGCCAGGGACTGATCATCAAAGCGGATAACCCCCATGAGATCCATGGGCTGCAGGACCTGATTAAACCGGATGTACGCTTCATTAATCGCCAGAAAGACTCCGGCACACGTGTTCTGCTGGATGAGATGCTGCATCAGCAGGGTATCGATAGCCAACTGATCAAGGGCTTTGAAAGTGAGGAGTTTACCCATTCTGCCGTGGCCGCCTACGTTGCGTCGGGAATGGCTGATGTCGGTATGGGCGTGGAGGCCGCTGCACGGCAATTTGGCTTAGGTTTTATCCCACTGGAGGATGAGTACTATCTGCTGGTCTGTCATCATCGCAATCTGGAGCAGGCGGCATTGGAACGACTGCTGCAGAACATTCGCAGTACGTCGTTCCAGCAGGCTGTGATGCAACTGCCCGGCTATACGCCCGACCGGTGTGGTGAAGTGGTATCGGTGGACAGCGTCCTGCCCAAATAACCCATTCAGAGCGCCGTAGTGACGCTCTTCATTTCACACAGGTATTCGTTCGCTGGATCAGACACAGAGCCACTTCAACGCGATGCGTTTACAGATCGACGCATACAAAAAAGGCCCCGCGATGCGGAGCCTTTTTAAATCGTAACTAATAGCGACTTAGAATGGGATATCGTCGTCGAAGTCGTCAAAGCCCTGTGCAGGCTGCTGAGGCGCCGGCTGAGACTGAGGAGCTGCCTGCTGAGGCGCCTGCTGCTGATAGTTCTGCTGCGGCTGCTGTGCCTGATAGTTCTGCTGCGGCGCCTGCTGCTGGTAACCCTGCTGCTGAGACTGCTGTGGCTGCTGCTGTTGGTAGCCACCGCCACTCTGGCCTTGCTGCTGGAAACCACCGCCATCACCACCACGGCCACCCAGCATCTGCATTTCGCTCGCAACGATCTCCGTCGTGTACTTATCCTGACCGTTGTTATCCTGCCACTTACGTGTACGCAGAGAGCCTTCAATGTAGATCTGAGAACCTTTACGCAGATACTCACCTGCAATCTCAGCCAAACGATTGAAGAAGACTACACGGTGCCACTCAGTACGTTCCTGTTGCTGACCGCTCTGCTTGTCTTTCCAGCTCTCGCTGGTCGCAATGGTAACGTTAGTTACTGCGCCGCCAGAGGGCATGTAACGAACCTCGGGATCGCCACCCAGGTTACCAACAAGAATTACTTTGTTAACTCCACGAGCCATGAAAATCTCCAGTTAAAATTCGATTCTTAACGTCGTCCCTGACCGCCTCGCGCAGAGGCAAATAATGGGGGTAAGAATAACACCTGCGCACTCGGCTTGCAGCCATCCATTAACCAGCCGCAGAAATATTCATCCAGCACGACCTTAGTGTCGTAACCACAACACAATGTACATTTATTAGACCGGACTAACTCTTTATAATTTGCCCCTTTGTTTGTTCCGGCCGGAGAGAACATGGATAAGATAGTGGTTCGCGGTGCTCGTACCCACAACCTGAAAAATATCGACCTGGAGATCCCACGCGATAAGCTGATTGTGATCACCGGCCTGTCCGGTTCGGGCAAGTCATCACTCGCGTTTGACACCCTCTACGCAGAAGGTCAGCGCCGTTATGTGGAGTCGCTTTCCACTTACGCACGTCAGTTCCTGTCGATGATGGAGAAGCCGGATGTCGACCATATCGAGGGCCTGTCACCGGCGATCTCGATAGAGCAGAAGTCGACCTCCCACAACCCACGCTCCACCGTGGGTACCATCACTGAGATTTACGACTACCTGCGTCTGCTGTTTGCCCGTGCGGGCGAACCCCGTTGCCCGGACCATGATCTGCCGCTGGCTGCACAGACGGTGAGCCAGATGGTCGATCAAGTCCTGGAACTACCGGAAGGCAGTAAGCTGATGTTGCTCGCGCCAGTAGTACAGGGTCGCAAGGGCGAGCACCTGCACACCATAAGCGAGTTGCGCTCCAACGGTTTTGTCCGTGCCCGCATCAACGGTATTGTGGTTGATCTGGACAGCGC
>NZ_JBFGYC010000169.1:0-7101 GCF_041587635.1 Pontibacterium sp.
GCATCCTGGGGAAGTTTGTTGGAGCTCATTGGCAAAGGTGTTGTAACCGGTGTAGATAAGATTAAAGAACGCTCTTCTGCTGTGTTGCCCCAGCGTCATGATGAATCTGAGTACGAAGAGGATCAGTACAGGGATGATGTGTCCGATGAGCCTTTGCATTCAGTCGCAACCTTGAGGCCTGAACCGACAATCGATACCAATGCATTGCGCAGCACCAAACATGCTAATAGCCATGATTACCCTGGTCATGGTGGGCCGGCTCTCTATCCAGAGCAAAAAGAACTCCAAGACCCGTTGTTAGGCCAATCCCGGTCACCGAGTTTGACGCCTGACCCTGTTGCTGAACCGGTCGTGTTGCGTCCGGAATCACAGTCTGAACCTGCGATAGATCTACGTCAGGAACCGCAATTCAATGAACCTGTGACGGAGACATACAGCACTGACGATGAGGTTCCATTTGAACCCTCTCCAGGGGCGGGTGCCGAGTTCGTTGAAACGTCCAAAGGTCGCGATCATGTATCGGCATTCAGGGAAGATGAAGGGCTATCGGAGGCGAGCTATAACGACGCATCTGAGCACAGTTCGGATTCTGGTCTGTTAAATCCTGCGTCGCCCGAAGAGCCTAAAGGGCTGCGTATCGTGCCACTGTCAGAAACGCATAAGCCGATGCAGGACAAAGACCTTGGGCTTGAACCCGAGCAGGGGAATAAACGTCCGACTCGACCTAAAATGCGGATTCCCTCGCTGGATAACCTGGATCCCCCTGTACTGAACCAGTCCGCGGGTTACTCACCCGAGCAGCTGGAGATGATGTCCCGTTTGCTCGAGGCCAAGCTGAAAGACTTCAACGTTATCGCTGAAGTGGTTGAGGTGAATCCTGGGCCAGTGATCACTCGCTTTGAAATCCAGCCAGCACCCGGTGTGAAAGCCAGCAAGATTACGAATCTGGCGAAAGACCTTGCGCGTTCGATGGCCGTTAGCAGTGTACGTGTTGTAGAAGTTATCGCGGGCAAATCAGTCATCGGTGTTGAGATACCGAATGAAGAGCGTCAGACCGTGAGCCTGAGTGAGGTGTTGAACTCCAAACCATACCTTGAAGCTCCGTCAAAGCTGACGCTGGGCCTGGGTAATGATATCGGTGGTAATCCCGTTGTCGCGAATCTGGCGAAGATGCCTCACCTGCTGGTGGCAGGTACAACCGGTTCAGGTAAGTCGGTGGGCGTGAACGCAATGCTGCTGAGCTTGCTGTATAAAGCCACGCCGGATGAAGTCCGTTTGATGCTGGTTGACCCGAAAATGCTGGAATTGTCGATCTACGATGGCATTCCACATCTGCTGACCCCGGTTATTACCGATATGAAGGACGCAGCAGCAGGTCTGCGCTGGTGCGTAGGTGAGATGGAAGAGCGTTACCGTCTGATGGCTAAGATGGGTGTGCGTAATATTGCTGGTTTTAACGATAAGATCGAGAAAGCGCGCAAAGAGGGTAATCCTCTGAAAGATCCGCTCTGGAATCCAGAAGAATATGGTATGCCGGCAGATTCTCCGCCGCCGGAGTTGAAAACATTACCTTACATCGTTGTCGTGATTGATGAATTCGCCGACATGATGATGATCGTTGGTAAGAAGGTTGAAGAGTTGATCGCCCGTATTGCACAGAAAGCGCGTGCGGCAGGTATTCATTTGATTTTGGCGACTCAGCGACCATCGGTCGATGTGATCACGGGTCTGATTAAGGCCAACATTCCGACACGAATTGCTTTTCAGGTATCCTCAAAAATTGATTCCCGAACCATTCTGGACCAAGGCGGCGCAGAGAATCTGTTGGGGTGGGGTGACATGCTGTATCTACCCGCTGGCACCAGTATTCCAAACCGCGTACACGGTGCATTTGTCTCGGATGATGAAGTGCATCGGGCCGTTGAAGCCTGGAAAAAAATTGGTTCACCCGTATTTGTAGAGGAAATTCTGAACGCAGAGAGCACTGATTCAGTCATAACCGGTTCAGGTGGTTTGTTCGATGATGAGCAGGACCCACTTTATGATGAAGCGGTGGCGTTTGTGACCCAAACACGCAAAGCCTCGATCTCCAGTGTGCAGCGTAAATTGAAGATTGGTTATAACCGTTCTGCACGTATGGTCGAAGCAATGGAAGCGGCTGGTGTAGTGAGTACTGCAGGCAGCAACGGACAGCGTGACGTACTGGCGCCACCTCCGGTGAAGGATTAATGATGATTAAGTATCTAAAGAAGTTCTGTGTTGCGGCAACGGTGTTGAGTGTTGCTGCGTTTGCTCATGCTGGGCCGTCCGACGAAAAGCTCAAAGGTTTGTTGGACGGATATAACACCTTCAGTGCTGATTTTTCGCAGATCGCTTCTGCAGATCAGGGTGGGCGTGTTCAGGAAAACAGCGGTAGTCTTAAAGTTGCTAAACCCAATAAATTTCGCTGGATCAGCAGTGAGCCCTATCCTCAGGAAATTGTGGGCGATGGCACCTATATCTGGGTCTTCGATCCTGATCTGGAGCAAGTGACGCGTAAACCGTCCCAAAACGGTACCAGCAGCGCTCCGGCATTAATCCTGAACGGGCGGATCGATGAGTTGCGCGAACAGTTCAGCATCAGCGGCGGTGACGCAGCAGACGGTAGCGATCAGCTGTTCGAGCTGTTGCCTTTATCGGATCAAAATACCTTTAAACGTATCCGCCTGTTTTTTGCCGGTGATGTGATCTCTGAACTGATGCTGGAGGATACGTTAGGCCAGCGCACAACGATTGTTTTCGCGAATCAGAAAATTAATCCAGAGATGGCGCCTGAGGCGTTTGAGTTTGAACTGCCCGAGGGGGCTGATCTAATTCTGGAAAGCGAACTCTGATGGATGATCTGTTTGGTGCCCCGCAAAAGGTGTATGAACCACTGGCAGCGCGAATGCGGCCTGTTCGGTTGCAGGACTATGCGGGACAATCCCATCTGCTGGCAGAGGGAAAGCCGTTAAGAACCGCGTTGGAGCAAGGGGCAGCCCACTCCATGCTGTTCTGGGGGCCTCCGGGTGTGGGTAAAACGACGCTGGCAAAATTGATTGCGCATCATGTCGATGCCCACTTTCTGACATTGTCTGCGGTCTTATCCGGGGTGAAAGATATCCGTACTGCGGTTGAGCAGGCGAAACAGGTCCAGATGCAGTCTGGCCGTAAAACGATCCTGTTTGTCGATGAAGTACATCGTTTCAACAAGTCTCAACAGGATGCGTTCCTGCCCTACATCGAGGACGGCACCATTATCTTCGTGGGCGCCACCACCGAAAATCCATCATTCGAACTGAATAATGCCTTGCTGTCTCGTGCACGTGTATATCTGCTGCGTAGTTTAGAGATAGCAGAGATTAGAGGATTGATAGACCGGGCGCTGAGTGATGAAGAGCACGGTCTGGGTGCACGCAAGCTGATAATCGATGATGAGCTGCTGGATAAGCTGGCGATAGCAGCGGATGGTGATGCGCGTCGTGCACTGAATCTGCTGGAGATCGCCTCGGATCTTGCAACAGAATCCGATCACGGTGAAGTTGTAGATGATGCCGTGATGGAGGAGGTGTTGCGCTCTACTGGTCGTCGCTATGATAAACAGGGTGATCTGTATTACGACATGATCTCTGCGTTCCACAAGTCCGTGCGTGGGTCATCACCTGACGGTGCGTTGTATTGGTGCTGTCGGATGTTGGATGGAGGCTGTGATCCGCTGTATATCGCACGCCGTCTGGTGGCGATCGCCTCAGAAGATATTGGTAACGCTGACCCGCGTGCAATGCAGGTGGTGCTTTCTGCGTGGGATGCGTTTGAGCGGGTTGGCCCTGCTGAAGGTGAGCGGGCGATTGCTCAGGCTGCGGTCTATTGCGCGAGTGCGCCAAAGAGCAACGCGCTTTATATGGCCTATAACCAGTGTCGTGCTGATGTAGCATCGCAACCCGGCTATGAGGTACCAGAACATCTGCGTAACGCCCCGACCTCCTTGATGAAGGATCTGGGGTACGGTGCTGAGTATCGTTACGCCCATAACGAGCCAGGTGGTTATGCAGCCGGTGAAAACTACTTGCCGCCTGAGTTGGCAGATCAAAACTGGTACATCCCCGAAGAACGCGGTCTGGAAAAGAAAATTGCAGACAAACTGAAGTATTTGCGGACGCTGGATGAGCAAAGTCCGCTGCAAAGATATAAGGATTAGCTCAATGCAGAACATTATCGCGATTGCGGTTGGTGGCGCTTTTGGTGCTTTGGCTCGTTATGGCATGAGTAGTGTGCTCAATAACGCTGAGCACAAAATTCCATATGGAACACTCGCCTGCAACGTGATCGGCTCCTTTTTGATGGGGGTTTGTTTTGTGTTGATTATGGAAAAAGCGCGGTTGAATCCCGAGTTAAGACCCCTGCTGATGGTGGGTTTTATGGGAGCCTTCACAACTTTTTCTACCTTTTCGCTGGAAACCGTCGCAATGCTTCACGAAGGGCATGTCATGTATGCGGCGATTTATATATTATTAAGCGTCCTGTTATGTATCGCCGCACTGTCTGGCGGTTTGTGGTTTACACGCTTGTTTTAATAAGGTGCATTAGAGTCCCATGCTTGATCCAAAATACGTACGTTCCAATCCGGAAGAAGTAGCACGGCTGCTGAAGAAAAAGGGATATGAGTTCCCGGTAGACCAGTTTGTTGCGTTGGAAAATCAGCGTAAAGAACTTCAGGTTCAGACCGAGGACCTGCAAAGTGAACGTAACACCCGATCGAAAAGCATCGGTAAAGCAAAAGCTGCCGGTGAAGATATTCAGCCATTGTTGGCTGAAGTGGCGGATCTGGGAAGTAAACTGGATGCTGCAAAAGCAGAGCTGGCTACTCTGCAGACGAAACTCGAAGATTTGTTGGCGGGCGTACCTAATATTCCTGATGAGTCTGTACCCGAAGGTGCGGATGAAGATGATAACGTTGAAGTCCGTACGTGGGGTACGCCACGCGCGTTCGATTTCGAGCCTGTTGATCACGTTGCGCTGGGCGAGAAAACGGGCCAGTTGGACTTTGAAACAGCAGCAAAGATTACCGGTTCTCGCTTTTCATTGCTGAAAGGCAAGTTAGCGCGTCTGCATCGTGCGTTGATCCAGATGATGCTGGATACCCAGACCGAAGAGCACGGCTACAACGAAGTGTACGTGCCTTACATGGTGAACAGCGATTCTTTGCGCGGTACGGGTCAGCTACCTAAATTTGAAGAAGATCTGTTCAAACTGCCGTTTGGTGATCGTCATTACTATCTGATCCCTACTGCAGAAGTTCCTGTGACCAATATGGTCCGTGATGAAATTATCGATGCAGCCCAGTTGCCGCTGAAATTTACCAGCCATACGCCGTGTTTCCGCTCTGAAGCAGGTGCTTCAGGTCGTGATACGCGTGGTTTGATTCGTCAGCACCAGTTTGAAAAAGTTGAGATGGTGCAGATGGTTGAGCCGTCTAAATCCTGGGATGCGCTGGAAGAGATGACCGGTCATGCGGAAGCGATTTTGCAGAAGCTGAATCTACCTTACCGTGTCGTCGCTTTGTGCGGCGGTGATCTGGGCTTCAGTGCTGTAAAAACTTACGATCTGGAAGTCTGGGTCCCTGGCCAGCAGAAGTATCGCGAGATCTCTTCTGTCTCCAACATGGGTGATTTCCAGGCGCGTCGTATGCAGGCTCGCTGGCGTAACCCTGAAACCAATAAACCAGAACTGTTGCACACATTGAATGGCTCCGGTCTGGCGGTAGGTCGTACCTTGTTGGCGGTCATGGAAAACTATCAGACGGCAGAAGGTAAGATTGAGGTCCCTGAAGCATTGCAGCCTTACATGGGCGGTGTTACCGAGATCTGATTGGTAGCTACGGACTGATTGAAAAAGGGCTGTCGAGTGATCGATAGCCCTTTTTTTATGGGGTTTTTAGCGAGAATTAGGTCTCGAAAAACTCCTGTCTTTGTTTCTTCTCTCTAATCTCTGAATCACAGCGTTTGCCAATTTCTGCGCTGTTCCCGTTTTCAGCTTTATGTTTTTGACCGTAGCTGCGGACGACCAGTTGTCTTGCTGCCAGTCCTTCATAACAATCGATGAGATCATCAATAGAGAGGTCAGCGACCGCGTTCGCTAAGGCTTCATGACTATCGAAGTCCAGCGACTCATCGTCAATATCTTTCCAGAATCTATTAGAGCGGGCGGTCAGGTTTTTATCCTGCTTTAAGACTTTAGCGATGACGCTTTGTTTAAGGCGGTCCAGCTGCATCGGATTCAGGTTTCTTAGCGTGGTTTCCAGATCTGAAACGAAGTTCTTGATGTGAGTTTCAAGAAGCTGAGGTTCCGCTACCGGGCTTTGTACGACAAGGGCAAGACCCGGTGTTTTGACCATCATGACGGGGGTTCCGAACACAATATAGCCAAGCTGCTTTTCAGTGCGTAACTGAGTATAGAAATCAGAAGAGACCAGCTCACTTAGCAGGCTAAATTTGGCGTGAGTTTTGATCTGTGTGTCTTCGCCCTGGTAGTACACGCTGATGGCAGAGTCGTTGTGCCGGATATCGAGGGTTTGTACCAATGGCTTGCCGTCACTCAACTTAACAACCGGCGATTCAACTTCTGGAGTCGCTTGTTGAGCGGGGACGAACTGATCTTCAACAATGCGGGCTAAGGCGATTGAATCATCGGTGGTGAGGTTGCCGTGGGTCATCATCCGAATATTGCTTTCCCGGAAGAGATTGGGAACAAAGTTTTCAATATCCTCGAGAGAGATGCTATCCAGTGCGGCAACTTTTTCTTCTGCACTCCACTGAGGTAACAACAGGCGGAACAGCTCTCGCATGGTCTGGTTAAACGGACGATCTTTATTCGTATTCAGCAATTCGTCACGGTACGCGTCTTTCAGCATTGTGAATCGTTGCGGATCAAACTGGGTGTCCTTGAGTGAGGATGTGACGGTTTTGAGAAGTACGCTTTGTTTATCGCTATAGCCGGAGACTCTGACGCTAAAGCCACGCATATGGCTATAGATTCGGGTGCTTAATCCTGCCAATTCAGCATCGTAGAGTGATTCATTGAGGC
>NZ_JBFGYC010000170.1:0-7077 GCF_041587635.1 Pontibacterium sp.
AGTTTTCAGTTCGATAACGCGAGCATCAGCACCTTACTGTATCCCACCAACCGCACCAAAACTTGGCTGGATAAATTTCTGGAGCAGGAAGAAAGCCCACCCGTCACCTCGCAAGGTGAAACCGCTTTAGGTCAGCAATTCACCATAAAATTTCATCCCGATAATTATGCCAGCCAGGATCTGCGTACCCAGTTCTGGGAAACCATGATATTCGGCTGTGTCGTTGCGCTGCTCATTTCAGTGCTGATCACCTTCACCCTTTCCCGCTCAGTTGATACGCAGCTCCAATCCTTGATTCTGTTCGCACGCAAAGCACACGCCGACAAACGCACCACATGGCGTAAAACCAATATCACTGACTTTAACGATATTGGCGAAGAGATCGTCGAAATCATGAAAGACCTGAAACAAAAAGAGGAGCTGCTCGAGCACGCCAATATTGAACTGACCGCGATTAACGAAGACAAACGCCGCATTCTCCATCACCTCATCAAGTCACAGGAGCATGAACGTTCAAGGATTTCAAATGACCTGCATGATGATATGAGTCAGTTGCTTGCCGTCGTCCATATCAACTTGATCACACTAAAGGATCAGCTGAGGGAGGATCAGACGTCAACTGATACGGTCTCCAACTGTATCGATATCATTAATCTGATGTATGACAAGGTATACAGCCGCATCGAGTCATTGCGCCCATTTGAGATGAACAATTTTGGTCTGAGTGTCAGTATTCCCAAGATCCATGCGATTAAGCAGCTAGAAAAACAGGACTATGGCATTTTAATGGAGTTTGAGCAGGAGAAAAAACTCAACGACGACATCAAGTCCAATCTTTATCGTATTGCCCAAGAAGCTCTGACCAATATTATGAAACATGCCCACGGCACCCTCGCCACGATCAAGCTCCAGGATGAAGCACAGGGCGTAAGACTGATAATTGAAGACGACGGTGTGGGATTACCTGTCACCGTAAAACCTGCGGCGGAAAGGGGAGGTTTTGGTCTGATGAGCATTCAAGAAAGAGCCGACTACATGAACGCCGAACTCAGTATAGGCCCGGGTACTGATAATGAAGGCGTCGCAATTAATATCTTTGTGCCCGCAGTGTACGCCTATGCAGCGGGTGAAAAAGACGAAACGCCTTAAGTCTCACCGCGGTGCTTTTGGTGTGACCGTGCACACTCTGCGGAAGAATTTTGACAGTTAGCCCAAAATCCACTGACAAAGGTGCTCAGCGCAGATATTTGGTAAAACACAGACGGGCCAATGAACACCCGTCCGTATCATTAATCACTAGCTGCGCTGTCTCACCGCTTCAAACAGACATACGCCAGTGGCAACCGATACATTCAAGCTGCTGACTTCGCCTGCCATCGGAATTTTCACCAGCTGATCACAATGCTCGCGGGTCAGGCGGCGCATACCTTTTCCTTCCGCCCCCATGATCAACGCCATAGGACCGGTCAGGTTAGCATCATATACGTTCAGATCAGTTTCACCGGCGGTGCCTGTGGTCCAGATGCCTTGCTCCTGCAGACTTTTCAGCGTGCGTGCCAGATTGGTCACCAGCACATAAGGCACGGCTTCAGCGGCACCACAGGCGACTTTAGCCACGGTTGCGTTCAATGGTGCTGATTTATCTTTCGGTGCGATAACCGCATGTACACCGGCCGCATCCGCAGTGCGCAGGCAAGCCCCTAAGTTATGCGGGTCTGTCACGCCATCCAACACCAGCAGAAACGCTGGCTCATCCAGATCAGCCAGCAACTTATCCAGATACTTTTCGTTTTGCGCGCGGATCGGCTCGCATTCCACCAAGACGCCCTGATGAACCCCGTTGCTGGTGAGTTCATCCAGTTCATGACGGCTCAGCCATTGCACGCGGATGCCTTGCTGCTGCGCCAGTTCCAACACCTGTTGGATGCGTTCGTCCTTACGGCCTTTTTGTGCTTTTAATGCACGTACGCGCTTAGCATCACGCTGTAACGCAGTTTTAACCGCATGGATTCCGAACAGTATTTCGTTTTGCAAACTTATCGCTCCTGTACCCAGTCACCGGCCTGTTCTGCAACCAGATCAGCAAGCAAGGTAATAAAACCTGCGGAGGCGTTTAATGCCGGGATATAGGCATAGTCTTCACCACCCGCTTCGTTAAAGAGATCACGATTTTCTATCGCAATCTCTTCCAGTGTTTCCAGACAATCAGCGGAAAATGCTGGGCAGGCCACTTGTATCTTTTTCACGCCCTGAGTCGGCAGTTTTTCCAATGTCTTGTCAGTATAGGGTTGTAGCCACTCTTTAGGTCCGAAACGGGACTGAAAGGTCGTCATCCACTCGGTATCTCCCAACCCTAAGGCCGCCGCCAGCAACTCTGAAGTCTGATGGCACTGCTTCGGATACGGGTCGCCCTTATCAGCGTATTCTTTAGGAATTCCGTGGTATGAAAGCATCAGCTTATCCGCGTCACCCTTCTCATCGCGATATTCCCGGATGCTGTCAGCCAGCGCCTGAATATAAGAAGGATGGCTGTAATACGACTTCACAATACGTATGTCCATCACTTCGCGTTGCGCCAACTGAAAACGAGCAACCTGATCGTATATCGGCGCGGTTGTTGTCGCGGAGTACTGCGGGTACAGCGGCACAATTAATAGCTGCGTATAACCGTTCGCGGACAACTCATGTAATAACGGAGTCAATCCCGGCTGACCGTAGGTCATCGCAGAATAAACTTCTGGAGCATGTGTTTCAAAACGCGCCTGCAATACAAGCTTCAGTTCAGCCACCTGCTGATTAAGGATCTTGCGCATCGGAGAATCATCTTCCCAGATGGACGCATACGCTTTTGCCACGCGTTTCGGGCGTACCGTCAGGATGATCCCTTTCAGCACGGCGAGCCAAAGCAGACGGCGTAAGCCTTTCCCTTCCACAACCCGTTGATCAGAAAGAAACTCATCCAGATAACGACGTACGGCACCGGCTTCTGCTTTGTCCGGGGTCCCCAGGTTGGCCAGTATTACGGCTGTTTTCTGCTCTTTGCGCATGTTCTTGGCTGTCCTATCCATTCTGGGGGCTGATTATACGTGAAAAAGCGGGATTCGGTGCATATGCACTTTCTTACATTGCCAGATTTATCCTGCCAGATTGCAGACATAAAAAAACCGCGCTTGAAAAGCGCGGTTTTAGCAGTCTAGGTGGTAAAAAGCGTTAGCTTAGTTACCCAGACCTTCGAATACTTTATCTCGGATATCTTCGACAGAACCCACACCCGGCACGTATACGTATGTAGGTGCAGTGGATGCGTCTTCTTCTTTCCAGCCTTTGTAGTAGCTGATCAAAGGCGCTGTCTGATCATGATAAACGTTCAGACGGTCACGTACGGTATCTTCGTTATCATCAGCACGCTGTACCAGATCTTCACCGGTTACATCATCTTTGCCTTCAACCTTAGGTGGATTGAAAGTAACGTGATAAGTACGGCCAGAGTTTGGATGTACGCGACGACCGCTCATGCGCTTGATGATCTCTTCATCAGCCACATCAATTTCAACCACAGCGTCAATTTGCACGCCAGCATCTTTCAGTGCATCAGCCTGTGGAATCGTGCGAGGGAAGCCATCAAACAGGAAACCTTTCTCACAATCAGCTTCAGCGATACGCTCTTTCACCAAACCGATGATAATTTCATCAGAAACCAGCTGACCGGCGTCCATTACCTCTTTCGCTTTCACACCCAGAGGCGTGCCCGCTTTAACTGCCGCACGCAACATATCGCCCGTGGAGATCTGCGGAATGTCGTACTTCTCAGTAATGTATTGAGCCTGAGTACCATTACCGGCACCCGGTGCGCCCAGAAGAATGATACGCATACAGGAAAACTCCTAAGTCCAAATTTAAAAATTGTTATAAATATAAAACTGCTGTCCGCCCCGTTTTAGTGCCACCGGGCAGAAAAATTCTTTCTGAAAACGAAAATCAAATTACACCTGAACAGGACAATACCACGCGCCTTTAGCCGAACAATTCGACGTTAGGACTAACACCACTACCAATAGGACCTGTTCGCAAAAGGTTTCTGAGATTACGGCAAAGCCTGCAACGGCTCAACCCCTGCGTGACTAATGGATTACTTATAGCGGCTATCAGAAAGTAATACAGGCGCCAGAGCGCCTGTATTTAAAGGACCAGAGAAGCCCTAACCGGTGTTACGCATACCGGCCGAAATCCCGGCCATTGTCACCATTAATGCTTGCTCCAGGCGCTGATCAGGTTGTGTACGATCCCGGTTTAGCAACTCAGCCTGCAGAAAGTGCAGCGGATCGATATACGGGTTACGGACATCAATCGACTGACGAATGATCGGATGATCCACCAGCAATTCATCTTGCTGTTTTATCTCATTCACCAGATCCACTGTCTTTTGCAAACGACCACGCAAACTGGAACCCAATACCCCCAACTCTTCAGACACCAGCTGTTGATCGTAGTAAGCCGCGATACGCGGATCACTCTTCGCCAACACCATCTCAAGCATGTTCACGTAAGAACGGAAGAACGGCCAGTCTTTGTACATGGTACGCAACAACGGCGCCTGCCCCCCTTTTACCGCTTCACCTAATGCGGTATCGGAACCTAACCACGCCGGCAACATCAGGCGGATCTGCGTCCAGGCAAAGATCCAGGGTATCGCCCGCAAGCTTTCTACCCCCCCGTCCTGACGCCGTTTTGCCGGACGAGAACCCAGTGGCAGCTTGGCAAGTTCCTGCTCAGGCGTCGCTGCACGGAAATACGGTACAAATTGTGAATCATGGCGCACGACATCACGATAAGATGCCAGGCCTTGCTGGGCCATATGCTCCATCTGCTGACGCCACGTCTCTTCCGGACCTGGCGAAGGATCCAGCGTCGCTTCCAGCACCGCGCCGGCATACAGTTCCAGGTTGCGCACAGCAATTTCCGGGATACCAAACTTAAAGCGAATCATCTCACCTTGCTCGGTGACCCGCAGACTTCGATCTACCGACCCTGGTGGCTGCGCCAAAATGGCCGTATGACTTGGACCACCCCCGCGACCAACGGTACCCCCACGGCCATGGAACAACGTCAGATGCACACCACGCTCTTTACATAAGGCAGTCAGGCCTTCCTGCGCTTTAAACTGCCCCCAGGCGGCGGCCAGCTGCCCCGCATCTTTTGAACTGTCAGAGTATCCGATCATCACTTCCTGATGACCCTCTGTGTACTGCTTATACCAGTCGACATCCAATAATGCAGCGATACAGTCGCGAGCGTTATCCAGATCATCAAGGGTTTCAAATAGCGGTACCACACGCATGTTGTGCCCGATACCCATATCCCTCAGCAACAGGATAACGGCCAATACATCAGAGGGCTGACTGGCCATAGAGATCACATAGGATCCCAGATTATTTCGCTCTGCCTGTGCCACCACTTTGCAGGTATCCAGGACCTCCTGCACTTCAGCGGAAGGGTCCCAGTTACGCGGAAACAGGGGACGGCGGCTTTGTAACTCTTTCAGCAGGAAGTTCTGGCGCCCTTCCTCGCTCCAGCCATTGTAGGAACCCAAACCGTAGAACTGAGACAGCTCTTCGAAGACTTGGGCATGACGATCGGAACTCTGACGAATATCCAGCTTCACCAGTGAAGTCCCAAAACACGCGATGCGGCGGATGATATCTTCCAGCGCACCTTTCGCAATAATGCCCATACCACAGTCAGTCAGCGACTTATGGCACAGCATCAGCGGCTCCAACAACTCTTCACTACAGTGATAGACCGGCGTATCCGGCAACGGATCACCTTTCAGCTTGGCGTGGATCCATGCTTTGGTGTTCGCCAATCGGCTACGTACCTGCCCCAACATCTCACGATAGGGTTCCGCACAGTCCACACCAATTCTACGGCGCAGTTCATCGTTCGCTTTCACCATCGAAAGTTCTGAGCGCAGTGCATCGACATCACGGAAATACAGGTCAGCCGCCATCCAGCGCGACAGCAACAACACCTCTTCAGTAACTTTCGCGGTAACATTCGGATTACCGTCTCGATCGCCCCCCATCCAGGACGCAAAACGTACCGGAGAAGCCTCCAGTGGCAGGCGTTCTCCCAACGTTTCATCAAGCTGTGCATCCAGCCGTTTTAAGAACTCCGGGATCGCTTTCCACAGCGAATTTTCGATCACCGCAAAACCCCACTTGGCTTCTTCTACCGGCGTTGGGCGTTGCTGACGGATCTCATCGGTATGCCAGATCTGGCTGATTAACTCGTTGAGGCGCTGTTCAGAGGATTCCCCCTGATCCAAACCACGCAGACAGTCGGCCACGCCATCGTATTTCTGAATCAGGGTTCTGCGGTTCACTTCCGTTGGATGTGCAGTGAGGACCAGATCAACCTGCATCTCGCTCAGCGTGCTGGCGACGGTTTTAGCGTCGAATCCGCGCTGATGTAAACGGGCGAACAGGCTACAAAGGGAATCCGGGGTACATACATCTGTTATTTCCAGGCGTCGACGCACCCGGTGATGTTCTTCTGCGATATTGGCGAGATTAAGAAACTGGGTAAATGCCCGAGCAACGGGCAACACCTCGTCATCACTCAGGTTATGCAGGACTTGGAGCAATGAATCACGCGCAGCATCATCTGCGCCACGGGCATTTTTCGCCAGTTTCCGTATCTGCTCCAGCCGGTCCAAAAACCCATCACCACGCTGGCCACTGATCGTTCGTCCCAGACTTTCACCCAACGAGCGCACATTCTCCCGTAAGGCTTCGTGTAGATCAGACATCGCGTACCTCCGCAAACATTCCTTAAATATGCCTGCTGCAGATAACCCCACGAACTGTGCGGGCTAAGCTCTGCAACAGTGGATCACTTTGATAGTAACGCTTTGATATAAAACCAACATACACCCTTTGATCTAATTATCAAAAGCCAAAGAGATTTCAGAATAGAGCCAAAGGATGAGCCTGACCACATAACGTGACAAACTCATAACAAAAAGCGTTATGGCAGTATGGCGTGTAAACGATTGAGCTGATCTTGTGCCAGCCATTC